>NZ_JBHVWF010000213.1:0-10163 GCF_042882365.1 Streptomyces sp. NPDC058221
CGCCTCGTCCTCTATGTGGGGTCGGGCTTGAGTGGGTGCGGCCCCGGCCGGGGCGCGGGCTTTGTCCTCAATCGCCGGACGGGCTTGATTTTGCCGGGCTGGGCTTGATGGGGCGGGTTCGGCTTGGGGAAGCTGCCCGGGGTGCGGGTCTTGTCCTCAATCGCTGGCTAGGCTTGGTGTGCCGGGCGGCTATTTTTTGTTGGTGAACTTCTCGTAGGCCGCGACCACTTCCTTTGCCGGGCCGTCCATGCGCAGCGTCCCCGCCTCCAGCCAGATCGCCCGGTCGCAGGTCTCGGTGATCGACTTGTTGTGGTGGCTGACCAGGAAGACCGTGCCGGCCTGCTGGCGCAGTTCGATGATCCGGTCCTTGCTGCGCCGCTGGAACTTGGCGTCGCCGGTGGACAGGGCCTCGTCGATCAGCAGGACATCGTGGTCCTTCGCTGCGGCGATCGAGAAGCGCAGCCGGGCGCCCATACCGGAGGAGTACGTGCGCATCGGCAGGGTGATGAAGTCGCCCTTCTCGTTGATGCCGGAGAAGTCGACGATGTCCGCGTAGCGCTCGCGGATCTCGTCACGGGTCATGCCCATCGCGAGGCCGCCGAGTACGACGTTGCGCTCGCCGGTCAGATCGCTCATCAGCGCCGCGTTCACCCCGAGCAGCGAGGGCTGGCCCTGGGTGTGGACGCGGCCCTTCGTGGCGGGCAGCAGACCTGCGATGGCCTTCAGCAGGGTGGACTTCCCCGAGCCGTTGGAGCCGATCAGGCCGATCGCCTCCCCCTTGTACGCGGCGAAGCTCACCCCCTTCACGGCGTGCACCTCGCGCACCCCGGGGGTCTGCCGGCGTGAGGTGATCCGGCTGAGGGCCGAGGTGGCGCTGCCCTTCCCGGTGCGGGCGCCGTTGACCTTGTACGTGATGTGGACGTCGTCGACGACGACCGTCGGTACGCCGGTGTCCGTGCTGTCAGCCACGTCCGTAACTCTCCTCGGCCTTCCAGAAGTAGATGAATCCGCCCACGCCGCACACCAGGGCCCAGCCCGCGGCGATGGCCCACACGTGCGTGGGCAGCTGCCCGCGGTCGAAGCTGTCGATGAGCGCGAACCGCATCAGGTCGATGAAGACGGCGGCCGGATTGACCTCCAGCGCCAGCTTCACCAGGTGCGGGACCCGGTTGCCCTGGAGCATCGTGCCGATGCTCCACATGACGCCGGACGCGTACATCCAGGTGCGCAGGATGAACGGTGTCAGCTGGGCGATGTCCGGAGTTCGCGCGGCCAGCCGGGCCATGGCCATCGAGATGCCCGTGTTGAACACGGCCTGGAGCGCCAGGGCCGGTACGGCCAGCAGCCAGGAGGGCTGCGGGTACTGGCCGAACACCACCAGGATCAGCACCAGTGCGCCCATCGAGAAGAGGAGCTGCTGGAGCTGTTGCAGGGCCAGCGCGATCGGCAGTGAGGCGCGCGGGAAGTGCAGGGCCCGTACGAGCCCGATGTTGCCGCTGATCGCCCGGGTGCCCACGGTGATCGAGCTGCTGGTGAAGGTCCAGATGAAGACGCCGGTGACCAGGAACGGTACGTAGTCGGGCACGCCGTGCTTCGTCTTCATCAGGACGCCGAAGATGAAGTAGTAGACCGTGGCGTTCAGCAGCGGCGTCATGATCTGCCAGATCTGGCCGAGCTTCGCCTGGCTGTACTGGGCGGTGAGCTTGGCGGTGGCGAACGCCGTGATGAAGTGTCGCCGGCCCCACAGCTGCCGGACGTACACCGGCAGGGACGGCCTCGCCCCGCTCACGGTCAGCCCGTGCCGGGCGGCGAGTGCGGCGAGCTCTCCCGGTGCGTACACGGGCGGGTGCGCGGCCGGAGGGGTGCCCACCGGAGATGCCGGGGCCGAAGGGGCCGAAGGGGCTGCCGGGGCTGTTGTCTGGCTCACCACGATCGCTTTCGTCGAGGGGCAGGAATCGAGGGGCAGGAACCATCACGAGCGACGGAACGGAACCGTATCGTCGCAACGCCGAGGGTAGGTCGCATCGACGTCGCAACGCAACCGTTTCGTCGTCGCGGACTATGATTCGGGCCATGACCACCGACCCGGGAAGCCGCCGCCGTGTCCCCGCCGGAGCCGCCGTGCTGCGCGAGGACGTGACCGATGCGATCCGCAGCGCGGTCTTCGAGGAGCTGGCCGCGGTCGGTTTCGCCCGGATGTCCATCGAGGGCATCGCCCGGCGTGCCGGGGTCGGCAAGACCGCGGTCTACCGCCGCTGGAAGTCCAAGCTGCACCTGGTCCTGGACCTGGTCTCCGCCGTCGCGGTGCAGGGCATGCCGGCCCCGGCCACCGGCTCGCTGTACGGGGACGTCCGCGCCGTGCTCGAACTGGCCGCCTATGCCCTGCGTCACCCGCTCGCCTCCCAGGTCATCCCGGACCTGCTCGTCGAGGCGGCCAGGAACCCGGAGATCTCCGACACCATCAAGGCCGCCCTCCTCGACCCGCAGCTGGGTATCGCCGCCGTGGTCGTACGGGACGCCGTCGCCCGCGGGGAACTGCCCGAGGGCAGTGACCCCGACCGCGCCCTCGACCTGATCGTCGGCCCGCTCTACTGGCGCCTCGCGGTGGTCCGGGGCGAGCTGCCCGCGGGGTACCTGGACGACCTGGCCGCCTCGGCCGTGGCCGCTCTCACCCGCTGACCCCGGCAGGGGCGTGCGGGGAACCGGCTGTGCGCCCCCTGCGTCCCTGCTCATGGCAGGCACGGCGGTCCCGAGCGTGTCTGTCCCCCGGTTGCGCTTCGGGCCGGGGTATGAGTGTGCTTTTTTGTGCTGCCGTTCCATCGGATAGTCTGGTGGACGGGCCGCCCACCGGGCCTCCCGGAGCATGCGCAACACCGTGCTCCCGGGCCGTCCGGGCGAAGCCCCGGGCACTGCCGTCACCGCCGAGGACGAACCCTGGAACGGAGCGGCTTTGTCCACGGGGCGAGCACGGTGCAGGCGTAGTCACTCGTTCGGGACCGTAACCGGTGACCCCCGACCGTTCACACGGTTGAGCCATACGGACAGCCAGGCCCCCGATGAACGGACGTGCTCAACATGCCGCCACGGCTCAGTGTCGTTGTCCCCGTCTACAACGTCGAGCTCTTCCTGACGGACTGCCTGAAGTCCCTCGCGGAGCAGACCATGACCGACCTCGAGGTGGTGATGGTCGACGACGGGTCCACCGACGGCAGCGCGGCTCTGGCGGCCGAGTTCGCCGCGCAGGACGACCGCTTCCGGCTGGTGAGCCAGAAGAACGGCGGGCTGGGGCACGCCCGTAACACCGGTGTGCGCAACTGCGACCCGGAGAGCCGTTACCTCGCCTTCGTCGACAGCGACGACATCATCCCGCCGAACGCCTACGAGCTGCTCGTCGGGGCGCTGGAGGAGACCGGCTCGGACCTGGCGTCGGGCAACGTGCTGCGGCTGCGCGCCGGCGGCAAGCTCCAGCAGTCGCCGATGTTCCGCAAGCCCATGGCCACGACCCGGCTGCGCACCCACGTCTCGCGTGATCTGGATCTCCTCGGTGACCGGATCGCCTGCAACAAGGTCTTCCGCCGCTCCTTCTGGGACAAGCACGAGTTCGCCTTCCCGGTCGGCGCGCTGTACGAGGACATTCCCGTCGTCCTGCCGGCCCACTTCCTGGCCGGCTCGGTCGACATCGTGAAGGACCCCGTCTACCACTGGCGCGACCGCCCCGGCTCGATCACCACCAGCCGGGCCGTCGTCCGAGGCGTCCGCGACCGCGTCGCGCACGTGCAGGGGGTCTCCACCTTCCTGGCGAAGAACCGCCCCGCCGCCGACAAGAACCACTACGAGGCGCACGCCCTGGCCAACGACCTCTGGTACTTCATGGAGGTCCTGCCCGACGGCGACGAGGAGTACCGCGCCGCCTTCCTGACGCACTGCAACGCGTTCCTCGACCAGGTCGACCCGTCGGTCCTGGACGGAATCCCGCTGCGGCTGCGTGTGATGTGGCACCTGGTGCGCGAGCGCCGCATGGACGAGCTGCTGGCCCTGCTCGCCTTCGACAAGCGCGAGCCCGGCGCCTTCGGTGTGCGCGGGGTGCGCCGCCGTCAGGCCAGCTACCCGGTGCTGAAGCAGCCCGTGCCGGCGCAGGTGCTGCGCGTGGCCGACCGCGACCTCCCGCTCGCCGCCCGGCTGCGGGACGCGCAGTGGCGGGACGGCAAGCTGCACCTCAAGGGATACGCCTACATCCGCAACCTGCCCGTCGCCTCCGGACCCAGCGAGTTCCGGATCGGCTGGCTGCGGGCCGGCCGGCGCAACGTGGTGCCGCTGCGGCTGCGCAGGGTCGACGAGCCGGAGGCCACCGCGCGCTCCCGCCAGAGCCTGCACGACTACGACCGCGCGGGCTTCGAGGCGGTCATCGACCCGGCGAAGCTCCGTATCGCAGCCGACGGCAGCCCCAAGCAGCTGACCTGGCGCCTGGAGGTCGGCATCGCCAGGAACGGCATGCTGCGCCGCGCCTTCCCCTCCGTCCGTGAGGTCTCCGTGGCACCGCCCGTGTACCGGCCGGACGGGGACCACCGGATCGTTCCCGCCTTCGACGGCGACAAGCTGGTGCTGCACGCGGAGCGGATCGACGCCCGGTTCGAGACCCACCGCGCGGGCGACACCTCCGGCACCGTCCTGGTGTCCGGCATGGTCCGCGACCGTCTTGCCAAGGGCGAACTGCGGCTCGGCCTCACGCACAAGGCGACCGGCGCCGCCTGCGACGTCCCGGTCACGGTCGGCGAAGGCACCGAGTCCGCGGCCGCCGGCTGGCGCCGCTTCACCGCCGAGCTCCCGCTCGCGGCCGTCACCGAGGCCCGTCCCACGGCGGACGACGCCCCGAAGAACCTCGGCTACAGCGTTCATCTCGTCGGTCCCAAGGACCAGAAGACACCGGTCGACGTGCCCGGCCCCCTGCCGCTCGGCCGCTACCCGCTGGGCGACGGCGAGGAGGGCGTACGCCGCGAGCTCGCCTTCGTCACGAGCTCCCGCGGGAACCTGCTGATCAGCGACCGCACCGTGCAGCCCTCCGTCGAGCTGGCGAGCTGGACGGAGGACGGCCGGCTGTTCCTGGAGGGCACGTTCCCCGAGGACCCGGAACACCCCGTCGAGCTGATCGCCCAGAACAGCAGCCACCGCGAGGAGGCGACCTTCCCGGTCGAGTTCACCGGTGCCGACGACGCCCGCCGGTTCCGGGCCGAACTGCGGCCGGACGCCGTCGACGGGCCCGGCGGCCCGCTTCCCCTGGGCGAGGGCAACTGGTACTTCTTCCTCCGCGAGAAGGGCGCGGCCGACGAGAGCGGCGACATCGCGCTGCGCATCCCGGCCTCCGCCTTCCGTACCCTGCCCGTCACCCGCAACCTCGCCGGCCGCGACTACACCATCGAGCGGCGCTTCGGCGACCAGTTGCTGGTCGTCTCCGCCTCGGTGCTCACCGCGTCGGAGCGCGGCCTGCGGGCCAAGAAGCTGCTGAGCGACTCCTACGCCGCCAAGCGCACCGCGCCGCTGCGAGAGGCCGCCCTCTACAGCACCTTCGACGGCCGCCAGTTCTCCGACTCGCCGCGTGCCGTCTACGAGGAACTGGTCTCCAGGGGCGTCGAGCTGGAGCACCTGTGGGTCGTGCGCGACCAGCAGGCCATCATCCCCGCGGGCGCCACCGCCGTGGAGCACGGCTCGGCCGCCTGGCACGACGCGCTGGCCCGCAGCCGGTACATCGTCACCAACACGCAGCTGCCCGAGTGGTTCGTCCGGCGCGAGGACCAGACCGTCGTCCAGACCTGGCACGGCACCCCGCTCAAGCGCATCGGCCTGGAGCTGGCGGGCACGATCCAGGCGAACGCCGCCTACATCGCCACCCTCAAGCGGCGCGCCGAGCAGTGGAACTTCCTGGTGTCCCCGAACACCTTCTCCACCCCCGTCCTGCGCCGCTCGTTCGGCTTCGAGGGTGAGGTCCTGGAGTGCGGTTACCCCCGTAACGACATCTTCCACGCCGCCGACCGGACGAAGGTCGCCGAGGCGGTACGGGAGAGGCTCGGGATCCCCAAGGACAAGAAGGTCGTGCTGTACGCGCCGACCTGGCGCGAGGACCAGCAGCTGGGCGGCGGGCGCTACTCGCTCGGCCTCCAGCTCGACCTGGCCGCCGCCGAACGCGAACTGGGCGCGGACACCGTCCTGCTGGTGCGCCGTCACTACATGGTCACCGACCGGCTCCCGGACAGCGGCACCGGATTCGTCCGCGACGTCTCGCGCTACCCGGACGTCGGCGAGCTGATGCTGATCAGCGACGCGCTGGTCACCGACTACTCCTCGCTGATGTTCGACTTCGCGCAGACCGGCCGTCCGATGCTCTTCCACACCTACGACCTGGAGCACTACCGCGACACGCTGCGCGGATTCAGCTTCGACTTCGAGACGCGGGCCCCCGGCCCGCTGATCCCCGGCTCCGACGACCTCATCGAGGCCCTGCGCGACCCGGTCCGGGCCATCGCGGGACACGCGGAAGCGTACGAGGCATTTCGGCGTGACTTCTGCGACCTCGACGACGGCCGTGCGACCGCCCGGGTGGTCGACCGGATGCTGTAGTCCGCGTTTCGCGCGAATCGTCGCCCCCCCGAGGGGCACATGTGCCCGGCCGGTATCCCTACCGGCCGGGCACCGGCGTGTGGTGAACCCCGGCGCGACGCGGTGGTGAACGGAAATTGACGTACGGACTGTGCGAACTGCATGAACCGTTCGAGTGATTCGGCATCCCCCGCGTTTGCGCAGATGCGCAGGACACCCGACCCGCATGGCGCATAAGTGTGTTCATCGGTGCGTTGCATAGCGTCGCCGGGTTGCTACGTTCTGTTTTCATGGGTATCCGAATGCGGTGCGAATCCTGGGACATGCGGCGCGCGAGAGTCGTTGTGCTCGTCGCCGCGGCTGTCGGTCTCCTGACTCGCATGATCATCGCGGCGAATGTGCCGGGCCCGGCCGACGTGCGCATCTTCGCGGGGTTCGCCAAGGCCATCACCGTGTACGGCCCCATTCGGATCTATGAGCACCCGCTGCCCCAACTGCCCGTCTACAACCACCCGCCGCTGGCCGGCTGGATGCTGCTCGCCCTGAACGGCCTTTCCGAACTCGGAATGTCGTTCGGCACGCTCATCCGTTCACCCGCGTCGATCGCCGATTTCTTCTGCGCGCTTCTCGTGTTCGAGATCGTCCGGCGGCGCGCCACGCAGAGTGCGGCGCTCCTGTGCGGCATCGGGGTGGCCGTGAGTCCCGTGCTGATCGCCACCTCGGGCTATCACGGCAACACCGACTCGGTCGCCATCATGTTCGCCCTGGCCGCCGCCCACCTGCTGGCCGACCGGAAGTCGCCGGTGGCCGCGGGGGTGGCCGCGGCGCTCTCGATCAGCGTGAAGTTCATCCCCGTCGTGGTCGTCCCCGCGCTGTTCGTCGCCGCCCTGCGCGGCGGCCGGCCGGTGCTGGTCCGCTTCGCCGCCGGCTTCGGCGCGCTGTTCGCCCTGGTGTGGGGGCCGGTCCTGGTGACCGTGCCGCAGCACCTCAAGGAGAACGTCCTGGAGTACGGGGGCGGCACCTACCACCTCTGGGGCCTCGTCCGGTTCGCCGACGTCTTCGGGCTGCCGGAGTCCGTCATCACCTTCATGCAGGGCGGCGGCCACTTCCTCTTCGTGCTTGTCTGCGTGGCCGCGGGCGTCTGGCTGGCATGGCTGCGGCCTGCGCAGCTGCCCGGGGTCGTCGCCGTCACGCTGGGCCTGCTGCTGCTCCTGTCCACCGCTTCAGGCCTGCAGTACCTGACCTGGGCGGCCGCCGGAACGTTCGTTCTCGGGTTCTGGGAAGGGCTCGCGTACAGCTGTGTGCTGGGGCTGACGGCCGTCATCGGCTACAGCGGACGCTCCGCCGTGCGCTGGAGCGAGCCGCTGCTGGAACTGGGCGCCGCCGGCTGGATCGTCCTCGCGGCCGGCCTCGTCACCGGCATCCGCCGGATCCTCGCCACCCGGCCGGGAACGGCGGCGCAGCCCCCCGCCGCGCGGGCGACCCTCGCCACCCCCCGTACCTCGCAGCCTTCCGGTTCCGCCGTCAATTGACCGCGCGCACACCGGCGCGGCACCCGCCCATCGAACCGCCCCGACCCCAGCACCGAGCATCGAGCGCAACTGGAGAACGCCCCGTGAAGGAAAGCCCGAGCCCCAGGATCGGCATCCTGGTGGTCGCGTACAACGCGGAGACAACGCTGGAGAAGACCCTCGACCGGATTCCGGAGGACTTCCGTTCCCGGATCGACGAGATCCTCATTCTCGACGACGCGAGTCATGACGCGACCTTCACCGCCGGCTGCCGATGGTCCCAGGCGGAGGGAATGCCGCGGACCGTGGTGATGCGCCACACCAAGAATCTCGGATACGGCGGGAACCAGAAGGCCGGATACGCGCTGGCGGCCGCCCACGGACTGGACATCATCGTGCTTCTGCACGGCGACGGACAGTACGCCCCGGAGCTGCTCCCCGAAATGGTCGCTCCGATCGAACGCGGTGAGTGCGAGGCCGTGTTCGGATCGCGGATGATGAAATCGGGGCAGGCGCTCAAGGGCGGTATGCCGGTCTACAAATGGCTCGGCAACCGCATTCTCACCCGGCTGGAGAACGGCCTGCTCGGTTCGGAGCTGACCGAATTCCACTCCGGGTACCGCGCCTACAGCGTCGAGGCGCTGAAGCGGCTGCCGATCGACCGGAACACCGACGCCTTCGACTTCGACACCCAGATCATCGTCCAGCTGCTGAACGAGGGAATGCGGATCAAGGAGATCCCGGTGCCCACGTACTACGGCGACGAGATCTGCTACGTCAACGGCATGAAGTACGCGAAGGACGTCGTCAAGGACGTCCTCGAATACCGGCTGGCGGTCAAGGGGTTCGGCACCTGCGCCTGGATCCCCAAGCCCGTCGAGTACGCCTTCAAGGAGGGCGACGGCTCCTCGCACGCCGTCATCCTGGAGAAGATGCGCAAGCTGCCGCCCGGCCGGGTCCTGGACCTCGGCTGTTCCGGCGGTCTGTTCGCGGAACGGCTGGAGGCACTCGGCCACGAGGTGACCGGGGTGGACTACGTCGAGGTGCCCGGGGTGCGCGAGAAGTGCACCTACTTCCATCTGGCGAACCTGGAGGAGGGCCTGCCGGTCGAGGTCGGCGTCGACTTCGACTACGTCGTCGCCGGCGATGTCATCGAGCACCTCTCCCGCCCCGAGATGGTGCTCACCGAGGTCGCTACCGTGCTCCGGCCCGGCGGCCAGGTGCTGATGTCCGTACCGAACTTCAGCCACTGGTACTCACGGATGCGGGTCGCGCTCGGCGCCTTCGACTACGACCGCCGGGGCATCCTCGACGAAACGCATCTGCGGTTCTTCACCCGGGCCAGTCTGCGCCGTACGGTGCGCAACGCGGGCTACGACGTCCTGGACATCGCGTCGACGGGGGCACCGTTCTGGTCGCTGCTCGGGCGCGGTCCGCTCGCCGCGGTACTCGGCGCGACGTCGAGGCTGCTGACCCGGATCCGGCCGACCCTGTTCGGCTATCAGCACGTCGCACTGCTCACCCCGCATGCGGCCGAGACGATCATCGCTGGAGAGCACGTCGATGTACAGGACATCCTCAACCGACAGTACGTCCCTGCCGACCGGGTCGGCGTCTGAGGCGACCGTTCCCCCACCCACCGCCGCCCACGCGTCCGAGAATCCGGCCGCCGTCGTCAGGAGCAAGGTCTTGACCCTTCCCAGTCTGATGCTGCTGCTGTTCGCCGTGTTCTCGTCCGCGGGCGGCCAGATCATGCTCAAGCACGGGATGAAGGGCGCATCGGCCGCCGCCGGGGAACACGGCGGCTCCGTCGCCCTGCGGGCCGCCACCAGCCCCTGGGTGGTCGTCGGCCTGGTGATCTTCGGGGTCTCCGCGCTCGCCTGGATGTCGACCCTGGCCAAGGTGCCGCTGTCGATCGCGTACCCGTTCAACGCCCTCGGCTATCTGCTGATCGTGCTGGCCGGGGCGACCGTCCTGCACGAGCGGACCTCGATGTGGACCTGGGGCGGCTCGCTGCTCGTGGTCGTCGGCCTCGCCACGGTCATGGCGGGACAGCAACGC
>NZ_JBHVWF010000214.1:0-9881 GCF_042882365.1 Streptomyces sp. NPDC058221
AACCACACAGGGCTCTTTGTGTGGGGGTTTGTTTTTTTTTTTAACGTCCCGGGCCACACCCCCCCCGCGGGGGGGTCGCCCCCCCGGGGGCGGCCGGGCCCCCCCCCGGGCGCCCCCCCCCCCGGGGCCGGGGGGCCCCCCCCCCCGCCCCGCTTCCACGGTCACTGTGTCCGTACGCGCCGCTACAGCGCGCCGAACCCCACCCGTCGTGTGCTGGGCTCGCCGATCTCCACGTAGGCGATCCGGTCGGCCGGCACCAGGACCTTGCGGCCCTTCTCGTCCGTGAGGCTGAGCAGCTGCGCCTTGCCGGCGAGAGCCTCGGAAACCGCGCTCTCGACCTCTTCGGCGGGAAGCCCGCTCTCCAGAACGATCTCCCGGGGCGTGTGCTGCACCCCGATCTTGACCTCCACGGCTATGTCCCTCCGACGGTCAGTCCCTGCGCGGTGAACCGCGCCGTACGCAGCACACATTAGCCCGCTGAAGGGACCGTCCACGGCCCCGCGGGCAACGCCCGCAGCGAACACGGCCGCCGGCCGCCCCGCTCAGTGCTGATCGATGCCGTGCAGCGGGAAGCCCGCGATACCCCGCCAGGCCAGCGACGTGAGCAGCTCCACCGCCGTGTCGCGCGGAATCGCGGAACGGCTGGAGAGCCAGTAGCGGGCCACCACCTGGGACACCCCGCCCAGACCGACGGCGAGCAGCATGGACTCTTCCTTGGACAGGCCCGTGTCACCGGCGATCACGTCGGAGATCGCCTCGGCGCACTGCAGCGAGACCCGGTCGACCCGCTCGCGCACGGCGGGCTCGTTGGTCAGGTCCGATTCGAAGACCAGCCGGAAGGCGCCGCCCTCGTCCTCGACGTACGCGAAGTAGGCGTCCATCGTCGCGGCCACGCGCAGCTTGTTGTCGGTCGTCGACGCGAGCGCCGTCCGCACCGACTGCAGCAGCGACTCGCAGTGCTGGTCGAGCAGGGCCAGATAGAGCTCCAGCTTGCCCGGGAAGTGCTGGTAGAGCACCGGCTTGCTGACCCCGGCCCGTTCCGCGATGTCGTCCATCGCGGCGGAGTGGTAGCCCTGTGCGACGAAGACCTCCTGGGCGGCTCCCAGGAGCTGATTGCGCCGGGCGCGACGCGGCAGGCGAGTGCCTCGCGGGCGCGCCGCCTCGGTCTGCTCGATGGCTGTCACGCCGCCTCCCAAATTCGTGATCCGACACAGTCGTTCCATGCACGCCGCGCCGTACCGCCATCGTACTTTCGGGTAACCGGGGTATGCGCGGCGCGGACGCAGAATTTCACGGACCGGACGACTGCGGTAGCCACAGATTCCTCGACCTGTGCCGTATAGCGGTACGTATCAGCGGTAATCGTCCTCATCGTGTGTGACAACGCGGGCCTGTTCCGCCGCGTCCGCCTCGTTCGCACGGTTCCGGTCGAGCTCCGTCAGTGGTTCGTCGCTCTCGGGGCGCAGCTCCGCCTGCTGTTCCGCGGCGTCCGCCTCGGGCGTCTCCTGGTCGGGTTCTTCGGGCTGGACGCCCTCGAAGGTGTCCGGGTCACTGGGGTCGACCGTCATGGTGACTCCCTTCCTGTTGCTTCGAGCCTAGGAGCAACGCCCAGAAGCCGCTACGTGGTGTGTGACCGCGAACACATCAACCACGGTGTGATCGTCTCGTAACATTGCCGCATGTCTTCGACCGAGCTGCCGGGAGTCCGTGCCGCCGCCGCAGCGGTGGCCCCCACGGTGAGCGCCGTCAAGGTCGCGGAGGGGGAGAGGCTTCGCTCCGTCACGCTGCCCGGACTGACGCTGACCGTCCGTTCGCGGCCGCCGGAGCGGACCGGGCTGCCGCCCGCCCTCTACGTGCACGGGCTCGGCGGCTCCTCGCAGAACTGGTCGGCGCTGATGCCGCTCCTCCAGGACGTGCTGGACGGCGAGGCGGTCGACCTGCCCGGCTTCGGGGACTCCCCGCCGCCGGACGACGGCAACTACTCGGTCACCGGCCACGCGCGCGCCGTGATCCGCTTCCTCGACGCGGGGGAGCGCGGCCCCGTCCACCTCTTCGGCAACTCGCTCGGCGGCGCGGTGGCGACCCGGGTCGCGGCCGTCCGGCCCGACCTGGTGCGCACCCTCACCCTGATCTCGCCCGCGCTCCCCGAGATCCGGGTCCAGCTGTCGGCCGCGCCGACCGCGCTGCTCGCGGTTCCGGGTCTCGTCTCCCTGTTCGCCCGGATGACCCGGGACTGGACCGCGGAGGAACGCACCCGCGGAGTCATGGCACTCTGTTACGGCGATCCGGCACGGGTCTCCGAGACGGGCTTCCGCGAAGCGGTGGCCGAAATGGAGCGGCGGCTGGAGCTGCCGTACTTCTGGGACGCCATGGCGCGCTCGGCACGTGGCATCGTCGATGCGTACACGCTGGGCGGTCAGCACGGACTGTGGCGTCAGGCCGAGCGTGTGCTCGCACCGACCCAGCTCGTGTACGGCGGACGGGACCGGCTCGTCTCGTACCGGATGGCACGCAGGGCGTCCGCGGCCTTCCGCGATTCGCGGCTGCTGACACTGCCCGACGCGGGGCACGTGGCGATGATGGAGTACCCGGAGACGGTCGCCCAGGCGTTCCGGGAACTGCTCGACGAATGCGGCGGGAGCTGATCCGGGGCGTGGGACGACACAGTCGAAAAGGCCCTGGGCCCAAGGCACCTGAGGCCGGGCCGTCCGCGGGGGACGCGGGCGCCGAGCGCGAGGGCACCCGGCCCGCACCCGGCAGCGGCCGGCGCAGAAGGCCGGGCGATGTGCCGCCCGGCACCGGGGGTCACACCCCGTTCCAGGGCATTCCGCAGGTGCGCGGCGGCCACCCCGAACAGCGTGAGCCCGGCGGGGGCTGGGGCACCGGCCCCATGGAGCGCCCTCCGGGGCGGCAGACCCCGCCGCACGGCGCCCCCGGCCGTACCGCGGCACAGGCGCCGACGCCCCCGCGTCCGCAGGGCCCGCAGGCGACCGGCGCCCGGCCGCTGATACCGGGACCGCGCAAGGAGTTCGTCGAGGCCTTCGACACCCCGCCCGCTCCGCCCGCACCCCGCGGCTCGGCGCCCGCCCCGGCCCCGACCGCCCCGGCCGATCCGTACCGCTCCGTCAGCGACTGGGACGAGCAGCCGCCGGGCGGGGGCGGCGACGACCCCGCCAAGGAATCCAGGGGCGGCAGGGGCCGTACCTTCACCGGCATCGCGGCAGCCGCGGTGACCACGGTGCTCGCGGTGGTCGTGGCCGGCCAGGTCGCCCATGACAGCGGGGGCCGGTCCGGCGCCGCGCAGGCCGCGGGCGTCGACCGGGACGGCGGCGACGACGCCTCGCGTTCGGACACCCGGTCGACTCCCTCCCCCAAGAAGGCGGTGGTCAAGCCTCTTTCGTATGAGCAGAAAATGGCCAAGCCCTATCCGCTGGCGCCGAAGCTCAAGGGGTCCGGGAAATTCGAGGCCGTGCCCGGCGTGGCGAAGGCGCCGGGCAAGGGGCACACGTACCGGTATCGGATCGATGTCGAGAAGGGGCTCGGGCTCGACTCCGCCCTCTTTGCCCAGGCGGTGCAGAAAACCCTTAATGATGAACGGAGTTGGGCGCACGACGGCGCGATGACCTTCGAACGGGTTTCCACCGGGGATCCGGATTTCGTGATCACGCTGGCCAGTCCCGGGACCACGGCCGACTGGTGCGAGAAGTCGGGGCTCGACACGACGGAGGACAACGTCTCCTGCGACTCCGCCGCGACCGAGCGCGTGATGATCAACGCCTATCGGTGGGCCCAGGGGTCGTCGACCTTCGGCCCCGACAAGCTCTACTCCTACCGCCAGATGCTGATCAACCACGAGGTGGGTCATCGGCTGGGTCGCAACCATGTGAGCTGCCGCACGCCGGGCGCGCTCGCTCCGGTGATGCAGCAGCAGACCAAATCGCTGGATATCGACAACATCAAGTGCCGCCCCAACGCCTGGGTGTATCCCACCGGTTGAGCCCGACCTGCGACTGCGTGCGTGGTCGCGGGTCCACCGGCCAGGGGTCGGTGGACGGGCCGCCGGAGGTATCCCCTCGCCGCGCCTGTCCGGATAATGAGACCGCCGTCTCACATCGCGTTGACATCGCGAGGGCCGTCGCACATATTTCTCGCATGTCACGCAGCCTCGTCACCTTCGATCGCGCCGCCATTGAGCTGGCGCTCATCGGTGTGACCGGGCACAGCGTCGCCGACGTCGACTGTTGCTGACGCCGCCTGCCCGAGTGCGCGTCGGCCCCCTCGTCCGAGCCTGATGGCCCGAACGGATCCTCCCCGACTGCCGCACCGGGCGTACTCCGTCCGCAGGCGCGGCAGTTCCAGTGTTCCGGTCCCCGAACCGACCGGTCGTGTGCACATGCCTCTCGCCGCCTGCACGGATTCGCTTCTGTTTCCTTCATCCAGGCAGTACTCCGAGAGGTCACCTTCCGATGCGTCAACCGTCCGTCATATCGCGCCGCGCAGCAGCGGTCGCCGTAGTACTCGTCGTGGCCGCAGGCGCCGCGGCCTGCGGGCCCGATGGCAGCAGCAAGGGCAGCGACGGCAGCTCCGGCGCAGCGGGGGCGCCCAAGAAGGGCGGCACGCTCACCGTCCTCAACAGCGTCCCGCAGGAGGACTTCGACCCCGCCCGGCTCTACACCTCCGGCGGCGGCAACGTCCCCTCCCTCGTCTTCCGTACGCTCACCACCCGCAACCGGGAGGACGGCGCAGCCGGCTCGAAGGTCGTTCCCGACCTGGCGACCGACCTGGGCAGGCCCAGCAAGAACGCCACCGTCTGGACGTACACGCTCAAGGACAACCTCACGTACGAGGACGGCACCGCGATCACGAGTGCCGACATCAAGTACGGCATCGAGCGCTCCTTCGCCGCCGAGCTCTCCGGCGGCGCGCCCTATCTGCGCGACTGGCTGATCGGCGGGGCCGGCTACCAGGGCCCGTACAAGGACAAGAAGGGCCTCGACTCGATCGAGACGCCCGATGCGAAGACCATCGTCTTCCACCTCAACAAGCCCGAGGGCGAGTTCCCCTTCCTGGCGACCCAGACCCAGACCACCCCGGTGCCGAAGGCCAAGGACACCGGCACGAAGTACGAGGAGCACCCGCTCGCCTCCGGTCCGTACAAGGTCGTCAAGAACGAGGGTGACGGCGAGCGCCTCACCCTGGAGCGCAACCCCCACTGGTCGGCCGCCACCGACAAGGAGCGCAAGGCCTACCCCGACCGGATCGACGTCCGCTCCGGCCTCGACTCCGCCGTCATCAACCAGCGGCTCTCCGCCTCGCAGGGCACCGACGCCGCGGCCGTGACCACCGACACCAACCTCGGTCCGGCCGAGCTCGCCAAGGTCAGCGGCGACAAGAAGCTCGCGGCCCGGGTCGGCACCGGCAACTTCGGCTACACGAACTACATCGCCTTCAACCCGAAGGTGAAGCCGTTCGACAACCCGAAGGTGCGCGAGGCGATCTCGTACGCCGTCGACCGCACCTCCGTGGTCAACGCGGCGGGCGGCTCCTCGCTCGCCAAGCCCGCCACCACCTTCCTGCCCGACCAGGCCTCCTTCGGCTACACGCCGTACGACGCCTTCCCGGCGGGGAAGAACGGCAACGCGGCCAAGGCGAAAGAGCTGCTGAAGGAGGCCGGTTACGCCAAGGGCCTGACCGTCACCCTCACGCACAACAACGAGAAGAACTTCGAGACCAGCCCGGAGATCGCCACCGCACTCCAGGAGGCGCTGAAGAAGGCCGGCATCACCGTCAAGCTCCGGGGCCTGGAGGACAACGCCTACTCGGACACGATCCACAACCTGAAGACCGAGCCGGGCTTCTTCATCACCGGCTGGGGCGCCGACTGGCCCTCCGGCGGTCCGTTCTTCGCCCCGATCTTCGACGGACGCCAGATCGTCAAGGCCGGGGCCAACTTCAACGCCTCGCAGCTGAACGACTCCGCGGTCAACAAGGAGATCGACGAGATCAACAAGCTGACCGACCTGAGCGCAGCCGCCAAGCGCTGGGGCGCGCTCGACAAGAAGGTCGGTGAGCAGGCGCTGACCGTGCCGCTGTTCCACCCGGTCTACAAGCGCCTGTACGGCGAGTCCGTCAAGAACGTCGTGATCAGCGACTGGACCGGCGTGCTCGACATCTCGCAGGTCGCGGTCAAGTAACCATGGCCGAAGCACTGCCGGTCAGGGAGGCGGGGGCCGTCGAGGCCCCCGCCTCCGGGGCCCATCCGTTCTGGCGTCGGCTGCGGACCAGGCGCTCCGCCCTGGTCGCGGCCGTCGTCGTCGCCCTGCTGGTTCTCGCCGCGCTCGCCGCACCACTGCTCGCGGGCATCGAGGGCCAGAACCCCACCACGTACCACCCCGATCTCGTCGACTCCGCCACCGGCGGGGTGCCACTCGGCTCCTTCGGCGGGATCAGCGCCGAGCACTGGCTCGGCGTCGAACCGCTCACCGGACGCGACCTCTTCGCCCGCGTCGTGTACGGCGCCCGGGTCTCGCTCGGCGTCGCGCTCGGCGCGACCCTGCTCCAGGTGGTCATCGGCGTGCTCACCGGCCTCGCGGCCGGCCTCGGCAACCGCTTCGTCGACCAGGTGGTCAGCCGGATCACCGACGTCATGGTGGCCCTGCCGGTCATGGTGGCCGCCCTCGGCGCGCTCGCCGTCGCACCGGCCGGATTCCCGCGCCCGGTGCTGATCGCGCTGCTCGTCGGACTGGTCGGCTGGACCCACATCTCCAAGATCGTGCGCGCCAAGACCCTCGCCATGAAATCGCTCGACCACGTCGCGGCGGCGCGGCTCAGCGGCTGGAACTCCTGGCAGATCGCCCGGCGTGAGCTGCTGCCCTCGCTTGCGGCGCCCGTCATCACGTACGCCGTGCTGCTCTTCCCCTCCAACATCGTGGTCGAGGCCGCGCTGTCCTTCCTCGGCGTGGGCATCAAGCCGCCCACGCCGTCCTGGGGGCAGATGCTCAGCGACGCCGACACCTGGTACCAGGCGGCGCCCACCTATCTGCTGATCCCGGCCCTGCTGCTCTTCGTCACCGTGCTGGCGCTCACCGTCCTCGGCGAGGGCGTGCGCACCGCACTCGATCCGCGCGCCGCCTCCCGGCTGCGGGTCGGCACCGGCGCCAAGAAGGAGGCCGGAGCATGAAGTGGTTCCTGCTGCGGCGCCTCGGCGGGGCGCTCTTCGTCCTGCTCGCCCTCAGTCTCGTCGTCTACGCCGCCTTCTACGTGGCGCCGGGCAACGTCGCGCAGATCGCCTGCGGTCCGCGCTGCTCGCCCGAGCAGGTCGCCCAGGTCAGCCAGCAGCTGCGGCTGGAGGACCCGGTGTACGTGCAGTACGCGCACTTCCTCCAGAGCCTGGTCGCCGGCCGTGACTACTCCACCGGAACCGGTGTGGTGCACTGCGACGCCCCCTGCCTGGGGCTCTCGTACCAGAGCGGTCAGCAGGTCACCCAGCTGATCGTCACCAAGCTGCCGGCCACCGCCTCGCTCGCCGTCGGCGCCTTCGTGCTGTGGATGGTGCTCGGGGTCGGCACCGGAGTGCTCTCGGTGTGGCGGCGCGGCCGCGCCACCGAGCGCATCCTCACCGGGATCACCCTGGCCGGCATGGCCACGCCGGTCTTCGTGATCGGTCTGCTGCTGATCATCATCTGCGTCACGGCCCTCCAGATCCTGCCGTTCCCGGACTACGTGCCGTTCACGGACGATCCGGAGCAGTGGGCCTGGAACCTGCTGCTGCCCTGGATCTCCCTGGCGCTCGTCTCCGCCGCCCCGTACGCGCGGATGACCCGCGCGTCGATGCTGGAGACGCTCGCCGAGGACCATGTGCGCACCTTCAGGGCGTACGGGGTCAGCGAGCGGGTGATCGTCGGACGGCACGCGCTGCGTGGCGCGCTCGCCCCGGTGATCGCGCTCGGCGCACTGGACATCGGCTCGATGTTCGGCGGTGCCGTGCTCACCGAGTCCCTCTTCGGGATTCCGGGGGTCGGTCGCGAACTCGTCGCGGCCGTGCGGAACGTGGACCTTCCGGTCGTCGTCGGCCTGGTGCTCGTCACCGGGTTCTTCGTCGTCCTGGCCAATGCCGTCGCGGACATTCTGCAGGCGATGGCCGACCGACGGGTGGTGCTGTCATGAGTCTCGTCGAGGTCACCGATCTCTCGATCTCGTTCGGCGACGTGCAGGCGGTGCGCGGACTGTCGTTCTCGCTGGAGGCGGGCGACGCGCTCGGCGTCGTCGGCGAGTCCGGTTCCGGCAAGAGCGCCTCGGCGTACGCCCTGCTCGGGCTGCACCGGGGGACCGGCGCCAGGGTGGGCGGCACGGTCCGGGTGGCCGGGGTGGACGTCCACGCCGCCGACGACGCACAACTGCGCGGGCTGCGCGGGGCGAAGGCCGCGATGGTCTTCCAGGACCCGCTCACCTCGCTGGACCCGTACTACGCCGTCGGCGACCAGATCGCCCAGGTGTACCGGGTCCACAACCGGGTCTCCCGACGGGCGGCGCGGACCAGGGCCGTCGAGGTGCTGGACCGGGTCGGCATTCCCGACGCGGTACGCCGCTCCCGCTCCCGGCCGCACGAGTTCTCCGGCGGGATGCGTCAACGGGCCCTGATCGCGATGGCGCTGGCCTGCGAGCCGGAGCTGCTGATCGCCGACGAGCCGACCACCGCGCTCGACGTCACCGTGCAGGCCCAGATCCTCGACCTGCTGCACAACCTGCGCCGCGAGACGGGCATGGGCCTGCTGCTGGTCACCCATGACGTCGGTGTGGCGGCCGAGTCGGTGGACGAGGTGCTGGTCATGCGGTCCGGACTCGCGGTGGAACGGGGGCCGGTGGCCCAGGTACTCGCTGCGCCGCGCGAGCCGTACACG
Organism: Streptomyces sp. NPDC058221; assembly: GCF_042882365.1. Lineage (NCBI taxonomy): Bacteria > Bacillati > Actinomycetota > Actinomycetes > Kitasatosporales > Streptomycetaceae > Streptomyces > Streptomyces sp. NPDC058221. The sequence goes on from NZ_JBHVWF010000214.1 coordinate 8,901, forward strand.
AAGGCGCTGCTGTCCGCGGTGCCGCGCATCGCCCCGGAGCCGGACGGCCCGTGCGGCCCGGACGGTGCAGACGGTGCGGACGGTGCGGACGGGCGCTCGGTCCTCGACAAGGCAGAGGTGCTGGTCGAGGCCGACGCCGTGAGCCAGGTGTTCGGCCGGGGGAAGTCCGCCCTGACCGCCGTCGACGGTGTCTCCCTGACCGTCCGGCACGGGGAGACGCTCGGCATCGTCGGGGAGAGCGGCAGCGGCAAGACCACGCTCGGGCGGATGCTCGTCGGCCTGCTGGAGCCCACCTCCGGGAGCCTCACCCGGGTGGACCGGGTGCAGATGGTCTTCCAGGACCCGGTCTCCTCGCTCAACCCGCGCCGCTCCGTGGGCGAGTCGGTCGCCGACCCGCTCCGGGCGCGCGGGGAGCGCGACGAGGACGCGATCAGGGCGCGGGTACGGGATCTGCTGGAGCGCGTCGGGCTCGAAGCCGACCAGTACGACCGCTATCCGCACGAGTTCAGCGGCGGACAGCGCCAGCGCGTCGGCATCGCACGGGCGCTCGCGGCCGAACCGAGGCTGATCGTCTGCGACGAGGCGGTCTCCGCCCTCGACGTGACGACCCAGGCCCAGGTGACCGCGCTGCTGGCCGAGCTCCAGCAGGAACTGGGACTCGCGCTGGTCTTCATCGCGCACGATCTCGCCGTGGTACGCCAGGTCAGCGACCGGGTCGCCGTCATGCGGCGGGGCCGGATCGTCGAGGAGGGCCCGGTGGAGCAGGTGTACGGAGCGCCGAGCGACCCGTACACCAAGCAGCTCCTGGCAGCTGTGCCGGCGCTCGATCCGGCACTCGCGGCCGTGCGCCGCGCGGCCCGCGCGGAGCTGGCCGCAGCCTGACCGTACGTAGTCGACTGCCTCTATAGCGCGACGGAACGCTACAGGGGTGGGAAAGTTACGCCGGTTCACCCCTTTCGGTGGTGCGACGGACAACCGTCC
>NZ_JBHVWF010000215.1:0-9833 GCF_042882365.1 Streptomyces sp. NPDC058221
GGCCCCCGGGGGGGGGTTGCTGTTTCCTTTTCTGGCGCCCCCCCCGGCGCCACTCCGCGGGGGCGCCCGGGGGGCCCCCGCCCATCCCCCGGGGGGGGCCCACGCCTCGATGAGCAGGGCGAAGTCCTCCATGTCCGCCCGGGCTTCGGCCGGCAGCTGTTCCCGCAGGGGGCGCAGACGCTCGGCGAAGGCCGCGTAACGGCCGCCGAGCCGGCGGTAGGCATCGTCGACACGGTCGAGACGGGCGAGATTCTCGGCCGGATCGGTCGCCGCTGCCCGCCGCACGATGCCGGCCACCCGCTGTGCGTCGACGGTGCCGTCGCCGAGAAGCAGACCGGGGCCCGCCTCGTCGAGCGCCGCATAGGCGGGGTGAAGGTGCGCCATGGAAAGAAGGAACCTCACGAAGCGGGTCTGGTACGCGATGAATCCGGCGTCCGTGCGGCGTTCCCCGGTGTGGTAGTTGACGATGTGCCGGTTGTGCAGGAGGCCGGGGAGCCCCGCGCTGTGGACCAGGTGGATGAGGAAGTAGTCACTGCCGATGGTGTCGGTTGCCGGGGGCAGCGGAACGCGGGCGTGTACGCCGTGGAAGGCGATGTTGCACATGTCCACCCGCATCGGGTCCACCCGGGCCAGCAGCGAGTGGTCACCGTCGAAGGCGGCTTGGCCTGCGCCGCGGAAGGACTCGGCGACCAGTGCTCGTCTGTCGTCCTCCGTGGCATCGGGCGGCGCCCACAGGCTGACCACGTCGAAGTACGCCTCGGGATCGAGGGCTGCGATCTCCTCGATGTCGACCGACGGTTCGCCGATGAAGGACGCGCCCACCATGGAGACGGTGCGCGCGGACTCGTCCGGGGTGAGGTCATGGGCGTCGACGCGGCCGGCCAGATCGCCGGCACGCGCTCCGAGTGCCCGCAGCTCGTGATGGATCGGGAAGATCTTCTCGCCGTCGCGCTCCTGGTAGCGGCTGTCGGAGTCCCTGCGGTGGACGGACTCGCAGCCGAGAGCGTGACCGAGGAGGAAGGCCCGGTTGGTGCACGCCCCGTAGGAGAGTGCCGCAGGGAGCATCAGATCCAGCAGCAGCTCGGCCTTGGGACTGTCCGTCCGGGCGATCGTGCGGCTCAGGAAGTCGCGTTGTGCTGCTTCGTCGAAATAGTGGGCGGTCACGCGGGGCACGGGTACGAGCTGTCGCAGGGTCTCGACATGCGTGGCGCGCGTCGCCGGAGCGCTGGAGTCGAGGACGAGCAGATGGACCTCGACGTCGAAGTGCGTGACCGCGTAGGCGGCCTCCTCGGCCAGGAGCCGGAGCGTCGTCGCGCACTCCCGGTCCGTCGGAAGAGTCAGGCAGATGCTGCGCACGGGCGTGCCTCCTTCGTGTCCGCCTCCCGCCAGGACCGCAGGCCGAGCAGGCGCTCTCCCAGCTCGTCGAGGTCCGGGCGCGCGTAGCGCTCGGCCTCCGGGCGCACCGCGTCGCCGAGGAGGGTGCCGTTCCACGTCGGGGTGCTCAGGTCACGCCACGACTCCACGCGCGAGCGCCGCAGCTCCTCGTGGCTCTCCAGAGCGGGCATCATCGACAGGTACTGCACCGCCCGGGCGCCGGTGGCGGAGAGATTGGCCGCGACGCCGTGGGCCAGGTGCCCGTTGAAGATGAGCAGATCGCCTGCTTCGAGCTCCGGACGCACGACGGGCATCTCGGAACGGTCGACGGCCGGACGGATGGGGTCGCGGTCGGCGGGCTGGTCCGCCTTCCAGCGGTCGAACCGGCGGAAGAGCTCCGGGCAGCACTGGAAGCCGCCCTGCTCGGGCACCGTGTCGTTGAGGGCGAGGATGCCCTGGACACGCTGGGGCGGGATGCCCCGCGTGCTGTCCACATCCCAGTGCAGGTCTATGTCGAAGCCGGTCGGACGGAACTCGATCAGGGCGCGGTCGCGGGTCTTGATGTTCGGCGGGTTGAGGTTCAGCCGGTCCAGGGTGACCCACAGCTCGTCGCAGTCCCAGACGTCGGCGAAGGCTTCGTAGATGCGCCGACGCTGTCTGTTCTGCCACATGAGGCGGTGGTGGTACGCCTCGACGAATCCGTAGATGTGCAGTTCCTGGTCCAGTTCGGAGCGGTACTCGCGCTCGTCATACCAGGTCTCGGGTCGTTCGGGATCGAGTGCCTGGAACTCCCAGGCGGCGTCGAGCAGATGCTGCGCGTCCTCGCGGGGAACGGCCTGCTTGACCACGACGTAGCCGTAGGTCTGCCATAAGGCGAACTGCTCTTCGCTGAGAACGCGCAGGGGCCGCGTCTTGCGCAGTTCGCGCAGGGGCGTGGCGGCGAGGTAGGTCTCGCCGTCCGCGCTGAAGTAGGGGCGTGCGGTCGCGGCACGGTGCAGATAGGGGTCGGCCGTGGGCAAGAGGGAACTCCAGGGCTCTTGAGCAGGGGATGCGGACCGTCGTGCGGGCCAGGCGCCCCGGCGGGGCGCACGGGCACGAGCGCATGACGAACACGGTTGCGAGTGGTGGGGGGAGACCGGGGGCGCTCAGCTCGGCGTGGCGCCCTTCGCCCTTCCAAGCTGGACTAGACCAACGAAGTCTGTCAATGCCTCATCCGCCACTGACGTCACATCAAAAACGCTACTGGCCAGTACTTTTGACCCCCTTCCTGCTTGAAGGGATGACAGGTCCGTGAACTATCGGTCAAGCAAGGTCCAGACCACTTGACAGGCCACCCCCGCAGCGCGTTGGGTCAATGGTCCAGACCAGCGGACGGGGCGGGTGACTCCCCCTCGCCCGCCGGCGGTTCGGCATGTTCCACGCGAAGGGCACCCCATGGAAAACGAGAAGGAGCTGCGCCGCCTCGCGCTCGGCGTCCTCCAGCCGGGCTTCGTCGGCACCACCGCGCCCGACTGGATCCTCGCCGCCATTCAGGACGGCCTCAGATCCGTGGTTCTCTTCTCCCGCAACATCGAGAGCCCGGAGCAGGTGGCCGCTCTCACTGCCCGTCTGCGTGCGGAGAACCGCGAACTCGTCGTCGCCATTGACGAGGAGTCGGGCGACGTCACGCGGATCGAGTCCCGCACCGGCTCCAGCCGCCCGGGCAACCACGCCCTCGGCTTCCTGGACGAGACCGCGACGACCCATGCCGTCGCCCAGGACCTCGGCCACGCCCTGCGCGCGGCCGGCGTGAGCCTCGACTACGCGCCGAGTGCGGATGTCAACGTGAACCCCGACAATCCGATCATCGGCGTACGCTCCTTCGGCGCCGAGCCCGACGTCGTGGCCCGGCACACCTCCGCGTGGATCCGTGGGCTCCAGAGCGCCGGCGTCGCCGCCTGCGCCAAGCACTTCCCCGGCCACGGGGACGTGGCGGTCGACTCCCACCACGGTCTGCCCGTCTACGACGCCTCGGCGCGGGAGATCGCCCGCCAGGCGCTGCCCCCGTTCCGGGCATCGGTCGAGGCAGGGGTGCGCGCGGTGATGAGCGGGCACCTCCTCGTACCGGCTCTCGACCCGCACCACCCCGCCACGCTCAGCTCGCGCATCCTCACCACCCTGCTCCGCGAGGAACTCGGCTTCGACGGACTCATCGTCACCGACGCCATCGAGATGGGCGCGGTGGCTGACCGGTACGGCATCGAGGGGGCGGCGGTCCGCGCCGTCGCGGCGGGGGCCGACGCCATCTGCGTCGGCGGCGAGAACGCCGACGAGAGCATCACCTCGCGACTCGCCGACGCTCTCGTCAAGGCCGTCCTCGGCGGTGACCTGACCCACGAACGCCTCGCCGACGCGGCACGGCGTGTGGCCGAGTTCGCGAGCTGGTCGACCTCGCTTCGCGAGGGTGTCACGGGCGTACCCGAGCCGTCGGTCGGCCTCGACGCCGCCCGCCGCGCGATCCGCGTCACCGAGGCGGCACGTGCGCTGCTCCCCCTGACCGCCGCCGCGCACGTCATCGAACTGGCACCCCGCACCAACCTGGCCATCGGCAAGGAGACCCCGTGGGGGGTGGCCGGGCCGCTGCGCGCCCGCACACCCGGCACCACCGCGGTCCGCCTCCAGGAGGAAGACCTCCAGGCAGACGTCCCCCTGCCCGGCACCCTGCTCGGCCCCGCCACCGGACGCCCCCTGGTCGTCGTCGTACGGGACGCCGGGCGTCACGCGTGGATGCGCCGCGCGTCGTCGGAACTCCTCCGCGCCCGCCCGGACGCCCTCGTGGTCGAGATGGGCCTGCCGGGCCCTCTCCCCGGGGACGCGCACGTCTGCACGCACGGCGCCTCCACTGCCTCCGCCCGGGCCGTCGCCGAGCTCCTCACCGATGCTCCGGCCGGCCACGGCACACGGGGTGAGGCCGACAGGACCCGGACCTCCTCGGACCCGTGGTGACGTCAGCCGGCGGCGGGTGGCTCCGGAGCGCACCTGTGGATTGAAGGCTCTCGTCGGCTCCGGTGGCCAGGCTGTCGCGTCGGGCCGGCGCGACAGCCACACAACAAGGGCCCCCGTCGCCCTGGCTTCGCCAACCGCGAGCTAACGGGAGGCCCTTCCTCATGCCACCTGCCGTCACACAGCGGGTGGGCCGCCCCAGGGCGCTTCCCGCTCCAGCTGCGCCGCCAGGGCGAACAGCACTCCCTCGCCGCCGAGAGGTGCGGCGAACTGGACACCGAGCGGCAGCCCTTCGCCGTCGTGGCCGAAGGGGACGGACATGGCCGGCATCCCGGTCACGTTGTACACGCTGGTGAAGGCGGAGTAGACGGAGCCGTAGCGGTAGATCGACTCCGGTGCCGAGGTGTCGAGGGTGCCGAGCAGCGGGGTGGGCTGCGCGAGGGTCGGGGAGAGCAGTACGTCGAACCGGTCGAACGCAGCACCCACCTCCCAGCCGATCTCCTGCGCCCGGCGCAGCGCGCGGCTGACGTCGGCCGCGGCGAGGGCCCGGTAGGTGTCGTAGACGACGCGGGTGGAGGGCTCGATGTCGTCGTCGGCCAGGGGCCTGCCGAGCCACGCGAGGCGAGCGTCGATCTGGGCGACGACGTCGGCGCCCATCAGGACGCCGGAGGTGCGGCCGACGTCGTCGGGCCGGTAGCGGGCCGTGGTCCCGGTGACCTCGTGGCCGAGCTCTTCGCAGAGCCGGGCCGCAGCCCGTACCGCCGCCTCGCAGTCCGGGTGCACGTCGGGGCCGCCGGGCAGTTCGGTGAGCAGTCCGATCCGCAGCCGTCCGGGGGCGCGGCGGGCCAGTTCGGCGAAGGGGGCGGCCGGGGCCGGTGCGGCGTAGGCGTCACCGGGCAGGGGGCCGGCCGCGACATCGAGGAACAGGGCGCTGTCCCGGACGGTGGTGGTGAGGGCGTGGTGTCCGGAGACGAGGCCCGAGAGAGTGGTGGGGCGGGGCGCCGGCGAGACGCGTCCCCGGCTCGGTTTGAGGCCGAACAGTCCGCAGGCGGCCGCCGGGATGCGGATGGAGCCGCCGCCGTCGCTGGCGTGCGCGACCGGCACCATCCCGGCCGCCACGGCGGCCGCCGAGCCGCCGCTGGAGCCGCCCGGCGAGCGGGCGGTGTTCCACGGGTTGCGGGTGGGGCCGAAGAGGGCCGGTTCGGTGGAGGCGTTGAGACCCAGTTCGGGGGTGTTGGTGGTGCCGAGGACGACGGCGCCGGCACGCCGGTAGCGGGCCACCAGTTCGCTGTCGTGGCGGGCGGTCGCGTCGGCGAAGAGCCGGCTGCCGCCCGTCGCGGGCAGGCCCGCGACGTCGGTGCCCAGATCCTTGACGAGGATGGGGACGCCGTTCAGCGGACCGTCGGGCAGGCCCGCCGCGACCTCGGCGCGTGCCGCGTCGAACCGGGTGTGGGTCACCGCGCCGAGGTCCGGGTCGAGCTCCTCGATCCGGGCGATCGCCTGCTCGGTGACGGCGCGGGCGTCGGTCTCGCCGTTCCTGACAGCGGCGGCCGTGGCGACGGCGTCGGGGCCCCTCATGCCACGTATCCGTCGGGCTTGCCCCAGGTCTCACGTCGGGTGGTGCCCCGGTCGACCAGGACGCAGCGGGTGCCGGTGAAGTTGGTGGGCATGCACTTGTTGCAGTGGATGCACAGGGACGGGGTGGTGGCGTCGTCCCGCACGCGGTTGATGAGGTCGGGCTCGCGCAGCAGGGCGCGGGCCATCGCCACGTACTCGAAGCCCTCCCGCATCGCGAGGTCCATGGCCGGCTTGTCCGTGATGCCGCCGAGCAAAATCATCGGGAGCTTCACCGCGGCACGGATCTGCCGGGCGTCCTCCAGGAGGTAGGCGTCACGGTAGGGGTAGCTGTGCAGGAGTCGCTTGCCGATCAGCTTCACCCCGAGCTTGATCGGCTGCGGCATGATCGCGGCGAAGTCCTTGAGCGGGGCGTCGCCCTTGAAGAGGTACATCGGGTTGAGGAGCGAGCTGCCCGCGGTCATCTCCAGGGCGTCGACGGTGCCGTCCTGTTCGAGCCACTGCGCGACGGGGATGGCCTCGTCGAGCCAGAAGCCGCCGGGGACTCCGTCATCCATGTTCATCTTGGCGAGGACGGCGGTCCTGCCGCCGACCGCGTCGTGGACGGCCCGCATGATCTCCCGGGCGAACCTGGCCCGGTTCTCGAGGCTGCCGCCGTACGCGTCGGTGCGGTGGTTGATCTTGGGGCTGAGGAAGGAACTGGCCAGGTAGTTGTGGCCCAGGTGGACCTCGACGGCGTCGAAGCCGGCTCGGACGGCGCGGCGCGCGGCCTCGGCATGGGCTTCGGTGATGCGCCGGATGTCCGCGACCGATGCCTCCTGGGCCCAGCTGGTGGTGGTGGCGTGGAAGTGCCTGGACGGGGAGAGAGCCGGGGCGCCGTTGCCCTTGGGGTTGGCGACGGGTCCGCCATGGCCGATCTGTGCGGAGACGGCGGCGCCTTCGGCGTGCACGGCTTCGGTGAGGACGCGCAGCCCCGGCATGGCCTCGTCGGTCCAGTAGACCTGGTGCCGGTCGGTCCGGCCCTCCTTCGCGACGGCGCAGTAGGCGACGGTCGTCATGCCGACCCCGCCCCGGGCGTAGCCGACGTGGAAGTCGACGAGGTCCTTGGTCACCAGGGAGTTGTGGCTGAGCCCCTCGTAGGTCGCGGCCTTGATCACGCGGTTTCGGAGCTTGACGGGACCCAGTTGGGCGGGGGCCAGGACATCGGGTGTCTCGGTGGTGGTCACGCGTGGTCACTCCTCGGTTCGACGTGATGACAGGCGGCCCGGTGTCCGGGACGGACGTCCCTGAGCGGGGGCTCCTCCTCGGAGCACCGGGCGGTGGCCAGGGGGCAGCCGGACGGGAGCCGGGGGCTGGCGTCCGGATCAGGCAGGAGCAGGCAGGTCACTTGCTGATCCCACGGCGTCGTCGACGACATCGGGGCTGCGCATGCACGTCACGTCGGCGCTGCCGTCATTCGGCGCGGCGAGCGTCGAGCGGTCCGACTGCGGCCAGGTGAACCGCAGCGCGCCGAGGTGGGGCGCGCCCTTCCAGTCGTCCTTGTTCGCCTTGAGGACCATCTCCTCCCGCGGGGCGTGGGAACCCCGTGTGAAAGGCCCTGCGTCGTGGCCGGCGGCGAGCGCCGAACCGCCGGAGGCGCCCGTCGCGCAGATGACGGCGGGACTGAGGCTGCGGTCCTCCCCGTAGTCAGCGAAGCGCAGGGTGCCGCCGCGGGCCGGCTTGCCGCCCTCGGGCTGCTTGCCGACGCTGCCGAACGTGTAGCGGCCCCGTTCGGCCCTGCCCGCTGTGCCGCTGCCGCCGTCATCGGTTGAGGCGCAGGCGTGGCTGAGCATCGGCGCAGTGGCCAGGACGGCCGCGGATCGGGCTCTCACCCGTGGTGCTCGCTTCATTTCTTCCTCCAGTCGTCCGGAGCCCGAAGCCGGAAATGCCGATGCCCGTAAGCGGGAGGACCACGTGCGGGAAGCGCCGGAGGGCCGGCGCCCCGGGGTGGATCGGTGGGGGGACGCTATGGCCGGCGAAATCCGGCCGACGTGACGCATCCCACTCAGCGGGAGCCTGCCGGGGCGCCGTTCACGAGGGTCGTGCAGCCGTGTTCCCTCCCTGTACCGCCCGTGCCACGGTGTCCCAGTGACCGGAATCAGCCAGGAGGCGAGCGGCCCCTACTGAAGACACTGGCGTAGAACGCGATCCCAGTGGAGTTCACGACGCCCAGGAGTCCCCCGATGCCCAGCGAAACGGATCACCGCGCCGCCGCCCTAGCCCAGGCGGCCGCGCTCACCGGCCCGGACGGCCGGTTCGAGCTCGCCGACGACGATGTGCTGGGCACCCGGCTCCCGGTGTTCACCCACCGGCAGCGGGCCCTCCACGAGGTGCTGCACGCTTCCGTCGCCCACGCCGACCGCGACTTCATCGTCACGTCGGACCGCCGGATCACCTTCGCCCGGCACGCGGCGCAGGTCGCGTCCCTGGCCCAGGTGCTGCGTGAGCGGTACGGCATCGCCAAGGGTGACCGGGTGGCCATCGCCGCCGCCAACTCCCCCGAGTGGATCATCACGTTCTGGGCCACCGTGTCCATCGGTGCGGTGGCGGTCGGTTTCAACGCCTGGTGGTCGCCGCGCGAGATGGCACACGGCATCGGCAACGCGGAGCCGGCCCTCGTGGTGGCCGATGCCAAGCGGTCGTCGAAACTGTCCGGCTGCACGGTTCCGGTGCTGTCCATGGAGGACGACATCACCCGCCTCGCCGATGCCCATCCGGATGCGCCGCTGCCGTCCGCCGATGTCGCCGAGGACGATCCGGCGGTCATCCTCTACACCTCGGGCACCTCGGGCCGGCCGAAGGGAGCGGTGCACACGCATCGCAATCTGCTGGCGGTCGTCGAGTACCACCGCCTGAACGACGCGCTGCTCCAGGAGTTCGGCGACCCGCTGCGGTCGCAGGACCGCGTCTACCTGCTGACACTGCCGCTGTTCCACATCGCGAGCCTGCACAACCTGGCGGTGCCGCGGCTCGCCACCGGCAGCCGGATCGCGCTGCATCAGGGCTCGTTCGACGTGGACGCCGTGCTGGGGATGGTCGAGCGGGAGCGCGTCACCAACTGGGGCGCGGTGCCCACCATGGCCAACCGGATGCTCGAGCACGGCGGGGCCGACCGGTACGACACGTCCTCTCTGACGGCGTTCTCGCTGGCCTCCGCACCGTCGTCGACCGCGTTCAAGGAGCGGCTGCGGCAGAGCCTGCCGTTCGCCAGGGACTCTCTGGTGGACAGCTACGGGCTGACCGAGACCTGCACGGGCGTCGCCGCGGCGAACCCGCAGGAGCTGGCCGCCGCTCCCGGTACTCTCGGCCGGCCCGTCACCGGCGTACGGCTGGAGATCCGGGACCCCGCGGGCCAGTTGCTCGGCGAGGGCGAGGAGGGCGAGGTCTGGGTCCGCAGCCAGTTCAACATGCTGGGCTACTGGCGCGATCCCGAGGCCACCGCCGCGGCCATCGACGCAGACCGCTGGCTGCGCACCGGGGACCTGGGAGAGCTGCGCGAGGGCCGGCTCCATCTCAGCAGCCGCCGCTCGGATCTGATCATCCGCGGCGGCGAGAACGTCTACCCGGCCGAGATCGAGACGGTGCTCGCCGAGCACCCGGATGTCCGTGAGTGCCTGGTCATGGGTGTGCCGGATCCCGACCTCGGCCAGGAGGTGGCTGCGGTCGTGGTGCTCGTGGCGGGCTCGACCGTCACCGTCGAGGCGCTGCGGACACACACCGCTGACCAGCTGTCGTACTTCAAGGTGCCCAAGCAGTGGCGGCTGACCACCGACGAGCTGCCGCGCAACGCGACCGGCAAGGTGATCCGGCGTCAGGTGCAGGTCTGACGCCCGCCCGGTCGGGCGAACTGGGGCGGCGGCGGC
>NZ_JBHVWF010000216.1:0-9712 GCF_042882365.1 Streptomyces sp. NPDC058221
CTGTGTTTTTTTTTATCGACCCCCCCCGGGGTGCCCCCGGATGGCGCCGGGCGGCCCGTGGCCCGCACTGGCCGGGCCGGACGCACGAGGTTGACGGAGCGGGTTGACGAAGGGGTCGTCCGCTCAGCCGAGAAGCGCGCTCAGTTCGACGTGGTCGAGGCCGTGCGCCTCTGCCACCTCGCGGTAAACGACCTGTCCGTCATGGGTGTTGAGCCCCTTGGCGAGTGCGGCGTCACGGCGCAGCGCCTCGGCCCAGCCACGGTTGGCGAGTTCCACGATGTAGGGCAGCGTGGCATTGGTGAGGGCGTACGTGGAGGTGTTCGGCACCGCGCCCGGCATGTTGGCGACGCAGTAGAAGACCGAGTCGTGAACCATGAAGGTCGGCTCGGCGTGCGTCGTCGGGTGGGAGTCCTCGAAGCAACCACCCTGATCAATTGCAATGTCGACAAGTACACTTCCGGGCTTCATCTTGGCGACGAGCTCGTTGGTGACCAGCTTCGGGGCCTTCGCGCCGGGGATCAGCACGGCACCGACGACGAGGTCCGCCTCGACGACCGCCTTCTCCAGTTCGAAGGCGTTGGAGACGACGGTCTGCACCCTGGTGCCGAAGATCCGGTCGGCCTCGCGGAGCTTGTTGATGTCCTTGTCGAGCAGTGTGACGTGGAAGCCGAGACCGACGGCGATCTGAGTGGCGTTCCACCCGGAGACGCCGCCGCCGATGACGACGGCCCGGCCGGCCGCCGTACCGGGGACGCCGCCGGGCAGCACGCCGCGGCCGCCGACCGAGCGCATCAGGTGGTAGGCGCCGACCTGCGGGGCCAGCCGGCCCGCGACCTCGGACATCGGAGCGAGCAGCGGCAGCGCGCGGTTCGCGGTCTCGACGGTCTCGTAGGCGATGGCGGTGGTGCCGGACTCCAGCAGCGCGTCCGTGCACGCACGGGAGGCGGCGAGATGCAGGTACGTGAAGAGGGTCTGGCCCTTGCGGAGGCGGTGGTACTCCTCGGCGACCGGCTCCTTGACCTTAAGCAGCAGGTCGGCGGTGGCCCAGACCTCATCGGCCGTGGGGAGGATCTGCGCCCCTGCGGCGACGTACTCCTCGTCGGGGATGGAGGAGCCGGCCCCGGCACTCTCCTCGACGACGACCTGGTGGCCGTGACGGACGAGCTCGTGCACACCGGCAGGCGTGATCGCCACGCGGAACTCGTTGTTCTTGACTTCGCGGGGGATGCCGACCTTCACGTCGATCACGGTCCTTGGCTCAGGGTCTTACCCGGGCATAGCAATACATACCCGGATAGAGGCAGCGTAAATGGAGACACCGCGAAGGCCCGCGGCAGAGCCAGTCTAATGAAGGGCTTCTCGCTGTCTAGCCTTACAAAGCATTAATTTTCTGTCGCCGCACTACGGATTTCGTAGGCTGCGCTCTCCTCGCCCAGCAATCTGTCGGCCGCACTCCTGTGCAGACCTGCGGAAGCGGGGTCGCCGAGCCGGTCCAGGGTGTCTGCCAGCCGCAGCTCCAGAGCGGCCTGCAGCCGTACGTCCTTGGCCTGCCGCGCCCACTCCACGGCCTCCCGGCACGTCTGGAGGGACTCCTGCGGACGGCCCGCGTACTCCTGGACCCGGGCGACCTCGCTGAGCGCCCGCGCCTGGGCGGGCAGATCTCCGAGCCTGCGGTAGCCGGCCGCTGCGGCCCGCCAGTTCCGCAGCGCCTCGCCGTAACGCCCGGCGTAGGTGTGGACGGTGCCCAGCCGCCCGTACAGCCGTGCCTCATCGGCGCGCTCCCCCTGGGTGAGCCGCTGGGCGAGCGCCCGGCCGTACCAGTCGGAGGCCCGGTGGAAGTCGCCCAGCTCGGCGTAGGCACCGCCCACGGATTCCATCGCGCGGCCGGTGGCGTACGGATCCTTCGCGGCCCGTCCGGCGTCGAGGGCGGCCCGGTAGCGGGTCAGCGCCTCCTTCGTCCGGCCGGTCCCGGCGTCCAGGTCGGCGAGGTTGAGCAGGGCAGCCGCCCGCTCGCGCGGCAGCTCCCGCCGCTCGGCGACGGCCAGCACCAGACCGTGCAGTCCGTACAGCTCGGGCGCGGCGGCCTCGGTGCCTTCGTGCACGGCCAGCGCCCGCACCAGCGCGGCCACCAGCCGCCGTGCCAGCGTGTCGAGTTCGCCGTCCTCCACGGCGATCCGTGCGGAGGCGAGCAGTGCGGGCCGGCGAATCCGCAGCCACTCGGCGGCGGCCTCGGGGCCGGGGAAGCGCAGCGAGCGGGGCAGCCCGGCGAGCTTGCGCCGGGCCGGCGAACCCTCGGGTTCGGTGACCGCCCGGCAGGACTGGAGCCGGCGCACGGTCCGCTCCAGCATCCTGGCGCGGGCGAGCTGGATCTCGGCCGGACGGTCCCGGTCCTCCAGCAGCGCCCGCAGCAGGGGGGCCAGGCAGCCGGGCACCTCGTACTGCGGCTGACCGGCCCCATTGCCGCGCAGCACTCCCAGGCGCACGAAGTCGTCGAGCGTGGTCTGGGCGGCCGAGACGGAGCAGCCGGCCAGGGCCGACGCGGTGTGCGCGTCGGCGAGTCCGGCGGGGGCCAGGGAGAGCAGTCGCAGTATCCGGGCGGCGGTCGGCGGCAGCGAGTCGTGGACCAGCCGGAAAGCGCGGGCCAGCGGGCGGGCGCCGGTGGACTGCTCGGAGTCGTCCGGCAGCTCCCGCAGTTGCTTGGTGACGTCCGCCACCGAGGCCGTGGGGTGCGTGGCCAGCCAGCCGCCGACCATGACCAGTGCGGCGGGCTGCCCGCCGCACTCCTCGGCCAGCGTCTCGGCGGTCCGCGGGTCGACGGTGATGCGGACCTGTCCGATGGTGCGGGCGAGCAGCTGGACCGCCGGGCCGGCCTCCAGTCCGCCGATGGTGCAGGGCCGGACGCCGGGAATGCCGGTCAGCGGGCCCTGCGCGGTGGCGACGACCAGGCAGTCCGGGTTGTCCGGGAGCAGCGGGTCGACCTGTTCGGCGTCCGGCGCATCGTCGATCAGAACCAGCGCCCGGCGTACGGCGAGGGCCTCGCGCACCATCTCGGAGAGTTCGTCCTCGTCCGCGCCGGGCGGTCCCACCACGTCGAGCTGGCCGAGGAGGTCGCGGGCGGCCCGCTCGGCGGGGACCGGGGCACCGCCGGGTTCGGTGAGCCGGACGGTGAACAGGCCGTCGGGGTAGTCGCCGGTGTCCAGCAGCCGGCGGGTGAGTTCGCCGGCCAGTGCGGTGCGGCCGGAACCGGGACGTCCGGCGATCAGCAGCACCCGGGCCCGGCCGCTCTTGCGGCCGGCCATGGTGTCCAGTCCGGCCCGCTCGATATCGGCCCGGAGCTCCTTCAACTCGCGCTCGCGTCCGAAGAATTGGGATGGTTCGAAGGCGGCCGGCTCCTCGGTCCCCGCTGCCTCGGCCGGGCCGCTGGTGTCCACCGCCTGATCCGTCACGGGCCACGCTCCACTTCGCTGCACGCGTCGCCCGCCGGGACTCCGGTCAGGGCATTCCGAGCGTAGTTCAGGCGAGTGGGCGAATCCGGTGGAGCGCGGCGGGCAGGTCCCCCGATCGGATCAGCATCTTTTCCGATCGGGGGACCTGCGGGACGGTCCGGGAATCGGCCGCGCGGTGACGGCTCCCCCGGATTCCCGACGGCCCGTCAGGCCTCGAAGGGGCGGGCGGGCCAGGGCGCCTCGGCGGGCCGCAGCGATTCGACGCCGTCGCCGGCGAGCACCGCTGCGAGCGACAGAACGCCCACGACCAGGCAGTTGTTGTGCAGGTCTCCCGCGAGCACGCCCCGCACCAGGTCCTGGAGCGGCACCCGGGCCAGCTCCATGTCGGCCTCCTCCTCGGAGACCTCGAAGCGCTCGCCGTCCGCCTCGGAGATGTTCCGGGCGAGGAAGATGCGTACGGCTTCGTCGCAACCGCCCGGCGTCGTGTAGACGTCGGTCAGCACCCGCCAGTCCTCGGCCTTGACGTACGCCTCCTCGTAGAGCTCGCGCTGCGCGGCGTGCAGCGGATTCTCACCGGGGATGTCGAGCAGCCCGGCCGGGATCTCCCAGAGCTTGTGGCGCACCGGGTGGCGGTACTGGCGCAGTACGAGGACACGGCCCTCGTCGTCGAGTGCGAGCACGGCGACCGAGCCCGGGTGGACCTGGTAGTCGCGGCGCACGACCGTGCCGTCCGGCATCGCGACGTCATCGGTGCGGACGCTGGTCTTGTTGCCCCGGAACGGAGTCTCGGTCGCGGTGACCGGCCACTCCTCGGGCGTGTCCTGGAAACCCATCTACGTCCTCCCACAAAAAACAGTGACCGGGGTACCCGCCCTCGAAGGACGCGTACCCCGGTCAACCGTATCGCCTGCGGAAGGCCCGTTACTTACCCGGCGTGGCCTCGGACTTGCTGCCCGTCTTGCGCGCGACGGCCGCCTTCACCAGGCCCGCGAAGAGCGGGTGCGGGCGGGTCGGGCGGGAGCGCAGCTCCGGGTGCGCCTGGGTGGCGACCAGGTAGGGGTGGACCTCGCGCGGGTACTCGACGTACTCGACGAGCTTGTTGTCCGGGGAGGTGCCGGAGAAGACCAGGCCGGCCTTCTTCTCCAGCTCTGCGCGGTAGCTGTTGTTGACCTCGTAGCGGTGGCGGTGACGCTCCTCCACGTACGGCTCGCCGTCGTACGCCTCACGGACCAGCGATCCCTCGGCGAGCTTCGCCGGGTAGAGGCCGAGCCGCATGGTGCCTCCCAGGTCGCCCGCGCCTTCGACGAACGCCAGCTGCTCCTCCATCGTCGAGATGACGGGGTGGCCGGTGGCGGCGTCGAACTCGGTGGAGTTGGCGTCGGGGATCTCGGCGAGGTTGCGCGCCGCCTCGATCACGATGCACTGGAGACCGAGGCAGAGGCCGAGCAGCGGCACCTTGTTCTCCCGGGCGTACTGGATGGCGCCGACCTTGCCGATCACTCCGCGCTCGCCGAAGCCGCCGGGGATGCAGATCGCGTCGACGTCACCGAGCTGCTTCTGGGCGCCCGCAGGCGTCCTGCACTCGTCGGAGGCGACCCACTTGACCTTGACCCGGGCCTTGTTGGCGAAGCCGCCGGCCCGGATGGCCTCGGTGACCGAGAGATAGGCGTCGGGCAGGTCGATGTACTTGCCGACCAGGGCGACGGTGACCTCGTGGTCGGGGTTGTGGACCCGGTCCAGCAGATCCCCCCAGATGGTCCAGTCGACGTCACGGAACGGCAGGTCGAGCTTGCGCACGACGTAGGCGTCCAGGCCCTCGGAGTGCAGCACCTTCGGGATGTCGTAGATCGACTTGGCGTCCGGGCAGGCCACCACGGCGGCCTCGTCGACGTCGCACATCAGCGAGATCTTGCGCTTGATCGCGGTCGGCACCTCGCGGTCGGCGCGCAGCACGATCGCATCCGGCTGGATCCCGATGTTGCGCAACGCCGCCACGGAGTGCTGGGTCGGCTTCGTCTTGAGCTCACCGGAGGGGCCGATGTAGGGCAGCAGGGAGATGTGCACGACGAAGACGTTGTCCCGGCCGACCTCGTGGCGGACCTGGCGGACGGTCTCCAGGAACGGCAGCGACTCGATGTCGCCGACCGTGCCGCCGACCTCGGTGATGACGACGTCGACGTCGTCGGTGGCCATGCGGCGGATGCGGTGCTTGATCTCGTTGGTGATGTGCGGGATCACCTGGACGGTGTCGCCGAGGTACTCGCCGCGCCGCTCCTTGGCGATGACCTGCGAGTAGACCTGGCCGGTGGTGACGTTGGCGGAACCGTCGAGGTCCACGTCCAGGAAGCGCTCGTAGTGGCCGATGTCCAGGTCGGTCTCGGCGCCGTCGTTGGTGACGAACACCTCGCCGTGCTGGAAGGGGTTCATCGTGCCCGGGTCGACGTTCAGGTACGGGTCGAGCTTCTGCATGGTGACCCGAAGGCCGCGCGCCTTGAGCAGGGCACCGAGGCTGGAGGCAGTCAGACCCTTGCCGAGGGAAGAGGCGACACCCCCGGTGACGAAGATGTGCTTGGTCGTCGTGGATGTGGGCTGCATAGCCAAAGGGGGCTCCCGTGGTCGCGATCGTGAGGTGCGTACCGGCGTTGCCATCCGGAGAAATCCGGAGGTGCCGTCGCTGCGGTTCGGGGGCCTCGTCTGCTGTCGCTGACGACCACCGGTCCACGGGCTACCAGGGTAACAGCGACGAGGGGAGCCTGCTTCCGGCCACACCCGGCACAGTCGGCACACACGATCACCGCATGTCTCTCACGCCCCACCCGTTCGGCTCATCTCTCTTGCCGGGACCGTCGCGCGGATCACCCAGGTGCGTCGTATCCTGCTCGGACACTGGCTCCGGGCGAGGTACGAGCTCGCAGGTTCCCCCACATCAACCCCTAGCAACGACCTCTTGACCCGTAGTAAGCGCCCCACGGGGCGACATGGCCGTTCGACTGGAGATGCACGTGGCCGGGCGCATCGAGGATTACGCACTCATCGGAGACATGCAGACCGCCGCCCTGGTCTGCCGGGACGGCACAGCCGACTGGCTGTGCCTGCCCCGCTTCGATTCACACGCCGTCTTCGCGGGACTGCTGGGCACCGAGGAGCATGGCTTCTGGCGCCTCGGGCCGGCCCGCGCCGAGGGCACTCAACCGGCGCCGGCGGACCGCCGTCACTACCGCGGGGACTCACTGATCCTCGAATCGGAGTGGGACACGCCGCGCGGCACGGTCAGAGTCACCGACTTCATGCCGCCGCGTGACGGCGCGCCGCAGCTGATCCGGATCGTGGAAGGTGTCAGCGGCCGGGTGCCGATGCGCTCCGAGCTGCGCATGCGGTTCAGCTACGGGCGGGTCACCCCATGGGTGCACAAGGTGGACGGGCGTACGGTCGCCGTCGCCGGCCCCGACTCGGTCTGGCTGGACACCACGGCCGACACCTTCGGCGAGAACCTGACGACGTACTCCGACTTCACCGTTGCCCCGGGCGACCGGATCGCGTTCACCATCAGCTGGCAGCCCTCGCACCGCGAACCGCCCGCGCTCCCGGACCCGGAGGGTTCGCTGGAGGCGACCGCGGACTTCTGGCGCGAGTGGGTCGACCAGTGCACCTACCACGGCCCCTACCGCGAGGCCGTGGTCCGCTCGCTGATCACCCTGAAGGCCCTGACGTACGCGCCGACCGGCGGCATCGTCGCCGCGCCGACCACCTCCCTGCCGGAGGAGATCGGGGGCGTACGGAACTGGGACTACCGGTACACCTGGCTGCGTGACGCCGCGATCACCCTCTCCTCGCTGCTGCGCACCGGCTACCGCGAGGAGGCCCGTGCCTGGCGCGAATGGCTGCTGCGGGCGGTCGCGGGCGACCCCGAGAACCTGCAGATCATGTACGGCATCGCGGGCGAGCGGGAGCTGGGCGAGGCCGAGCTGGAGTGGCTGCCCGGCTACGAGAACTCCGGCCCGGTCCGGGTCGGCAACGGCGCCGCGGGCCAGCTCCAGCTGGATGTGTACGGCGAGGTCACCGAGGCCCTGCACCTCGCGCACATGACGGGCCTGACCCGTAACGACTACGCGATGGGCCTTCAGCTCAGGCTGATCGGCTACCTGGAGAACCACTGGGACGAGCCGGACGAGGGCATCTGGGAGGTGCGCGGGCCGCGCCGGCACTTCGTGCACTCCAAGGTGATGGCCTGGGTCGCCGTCGACCGGACCATCAAGCTCATCGAGTCCGGTGACACGGACGGACCGCTGGAGCGGTGGCGCGAACTGCGCGACGACATCCACCGCGACGTCTGCGAGCGGGGCTACGACAAGGAGCGCAACACCTTCACCCAGTCCTACGGGTCGAAGGAGCTGGACGCCTCCCTCCTGCTCATCCCCCAGATGGGATTCCTGCCGCCCGACGACAAGCGGGTCATCGGCACGATCGAGGCGATCCAACGGGAGCTGTCCACCGAGGACGGCTTCGTGCTCCGCTACCCCACCTCGGGCGACAACGCGGGCGTGGACGGCCTGGAGGGCGACGAGGGCGCGTTCCTGGCGTGCTCGTTCTGGCTGGCGGACGACCTGGCGATGATCGGCCGGGTCGACGAGGCCCGGCAGCTCTTCGAGCGGCTGCTGTCGCTGCGCAACGACCTGGGCCTGCTGGCCGAGGAGTGGGACGCGCGGCTCCAGCGCCAGGTGGGGAACTTCCCGCAGGCGTTCAGCCATGTGCCGCTGATCGACACGGCACTGCGGCTGACGGCGAGCGGGGCATACGTGGGCTGACGGCGACGCCGCTGTAGGTTCCCAGATCTCGTGTCCTTTTCCCACCGGCCGTGTCCACTGCGTGGCCAGTAGGACGCGGGCATGGGATTCATGCCTCGTGAGCCAGTAGTTCCCCACTTTTGTACAGGACTGCCCCGGGCGGCGTCTGCGGGCGTGGCCGGGGCAGGACCCCAGCGTTCGGCGGCTGGCGGGGCTGCCTGGAGAAACGCGGGGTTGGTGGTCCGATGGGTACAGCGGTGGCCGCGCCGGTACGGCTGAGTGTCCGGCGTGGTGACGAGTCCGTGGTGGAGGACCTGGAGTGGCCATCGGTGCCGCTCGGGCTGCTGCGGCAGGCCCGGCCGTGGCGGACGTTCCGCTGGTTCAAGGGGCAGCAGCACTATTCGGGCACGTATTGGTCGGCGACCGTGGGCGATCATGTGATCTACGAGTCGCGGCTGGAGCTGGGGCGGCTGTTGTTCGCCGGCTTCGCTCCCGAGGTGCGGCAAATCGTCGCCCAGCCGTTCCTGCTCAAGGCCGGCGTTGATGGCAAGGTCCGCAAGCACATCCCGGACTATCTGCTGCTGACGGATGACGGTCCGGTGGTCGTGGACGTCAACCGCGGCACCGACTTGAGAAGCCGGAAGTCGCTTTCACCTTCGCCTGGACGCAGGAGGCCGTGACTTCGCGCGGGTGGCAGTACGAGGTGTGGAGCGAGCCGGATCCGCACGTGCTGGAAAACGTCCGGTTCCTGGCCGGCTACCGCCGCGCCTGGCTGTTCGACCCTGACCTGGTGGCCGCGCTGCGGGCGGTGGACCTGGACGGGATGTCGCTGGGCGACGCCTTCCGGCTGCGGCCGGAGTGTCCCCGGCCGCTGGTGAAGTCGGCGGTGCTGTACCTGCTGTGGTCCGGGCATGTGACGACCGCGCTGGACCGGCCGTTGAGCACAGGCCACGTGTTGCGGAGGGCAGCATGAGCGGGGCGGGGACGAAGCTGGGGGTCGGGACGCACTTCCGGCTGGACGGCGAGACGGTCGAGGTCGTGGAGTTCGCCAGCCTGGCCACGGGCATGGAGGTCGTCCTCAAGGACGGGCGCGACCGGCTGGCCAGGATGTCACTGCGCGAGCTGCCGACTTGCGATCGCGCCGAGCTGATCCACGATAGGTCAGGCCCGTCTGCCGCCGATGACGAGGACCTCGCGGCCCGCACGGCCCTGATCACGAGAGTTGGAAGACTGCGTCGCGAGATCGGACACCCACTTCTCACTCGTACAACCACGGCATCACCGATGAAACTGACCCAGATCGGTGAAGCCGTAGTCGCTGCGATCCACGCCACGGGGCCACGGAACCAAGGATGGCTGCGTGCCGACCTACAGGACACGCCCTAGCTGTATTGACCCGCAGCGTTGTTGACTCGGTTGATCGGGGGCTGGCCTCCGAGTGCGGTGTGGCAGCGATGGTAGTTGTAGCTGTGGAGGAAGTCG
>NZ_JBHVWF010000217.1:0-9647 GCF_042882365.1 Streptomyces sp. NPDC058221
CCCCGCTCCACGGTTGGGCGCCCTCGGCGGCGGCCGGCCGGTTTTGTCCTTGTAAACCCCCCCCCAAAAATTTTTCTCCCGCGGGGTATATGGTGGGGGGGGGGGCCCCCCCCCCCCCCCCACCACACTCCGAACCACTCAGGCCCAGCCGTTCCAGCTCAGCCCGGCCAATCCCGGCCTCGCCCGGCCAATCCCAGCCTGCCCGGCGATTGAGGGCATCTTTTCAGCCCGTCCGGCGCTTGAGGACACCCTTCTCAGCCCGTCCGGCGCTTGAGGACAACGCGTCCGCCGGACGAACCCGGCACCCCGCACCGGCATCCGCACCCGCACGCCCACCGGCTACACGTACGACGTGATGTCCCCGACCACCGAGAACGCCAGCCCGTACGCGCTCATCCCGCGCCCGTACGCCCCGATGTGCACCCCACCGTGCGCCGACCCGGCCAGCACCCAGCCGAACTCGGACTCGCGGTAGTGGAAGTCCACCGGCACACCGTCGACCGGCAGCGACAGCGCCGACCACGCGGGCCCGTCCAGGTCGTCGGCGAGCTCGAAAGCCGTCTCCGTCTGCTGGTCGAGCCAGTCGTCGCGCAGGGTGTGGTCCATCTGCGAGGGCCAGGTGTAGGCGAGCAGGCCGGAGCCGGCCAGCCACGCCGCGGAGGAGACCGTCGTCGCGTCCAGCACGCCCGTACCGTCGCCACTGCGCCGCACCGGGCTGCTGGCCACGGTCACGACGACCGCGAACCTCTGTCTGTCCTCGCCCGCGTCGCTGCGCACCGAGGGCTCGTCACCATGGCCGGTCGCCCCGTGCTGCACCGTGCCGTCCGCGGCCGTGCCCACCTGCATCAGCCAGCGCGGCCCGGTGAAGGCCTCGTCCAGTCCGTACCAGGGGAACGATGCCTTCAGATAGCCGTCGGCCGTGAGCCGGGCCGCCGACACCCCCTCGGCCGTGCCTGTGTCCGGCGCACCATCCGCGCCCACCCGACTCGTTGTCTCCATCTGTCCGGCCGCCTCCTCGATCCGTAGGGTCCGGAGCGGCCCGCCCCCCTCGGGCGTCCTCACAACCGGACAGATGGAGAATAGCCATACCGTCCGGACGAGTCGGGATTGACGGGGGTCAGGTGGCGTCTGCGTCGAACGGCGGGTGATCGTCCTTCACGGGCTGTTCGCGCTTCTTGAGCAGGTCGGGAGCGCCCGCCGAGCCGTTCGACGCGGTGATCGCGGAACTGCCCGACACGCCGCTCTTCGCCTCCACGGACGCGGTCTCCTGGCCGTTCACCGCATCGGTGACCTCGGCGACCTCCTTGCGCAGGTCGAAGCTCTCCCGGATCTCCTTCAGCCCCAGATCGTCGTTGCCGTCCATGAGCTGCTTGCGGACGAACGTCTTGGGGTTGAGGTCCTCGAACTCGAAGTCCTTGAACTCCGGCCCGAGCTCCGTACGGATGTCTTCCTTGGCGCTCTCCGAGAACTCCCGGATCTTGCGGATGAAACGCGAGGCATCCTGAATGACCTTGGGCAACTTGTCCGGGCCGAAGACGAGCACGCCGATGATCACGAGCGTCACCAGCTCGAGCGGTCCTATGTCATTGAACACCTTGCGGCTCCTCGTGTTCTCCGCGACCAGGTCGGCTGAGGTCCGGACATCGCCCACGGTACCCGGCGGAACTGTCCACGCGGTAGCTTCCCGTGGCCGTCACGTGCCTGTTGCCGAGCCTAGTGTCAAAGTCATGGACAGGTCTTTACCACCGCGGGCCAGCTTGAGCTGCAGCCGGTCGCCCGGCCGGTGCGAGCGGATCTTCACTATCAGCTCCTCGCCGCTGTGCACCCGCCTGCCGTCGACCTCGGTGATGACGTCGCCCGGCTCGATCCCGGCCTTGGCCCCGGGGCCGCCCTCCGTGACGGAGGACTTGCCGTCGGCGTCCTTCTGGCCGACCTTGGCGCCGTCGCCCGTGTACTTCATGTCGAGCGTGACGCCGATCACGGGGTGGGTGGCCTTCCCGGTGTTGATCAGCTCCTCGGCGACGCGCTTGCCCTGATTGATCGGGATCGCGAAGCCGAGGCCTATGGAACCGGCCTGGCCGCCCTCGGTGGTCGCACCGTTGTCCGCGCCGCGGATGGCGCTGTTGATGCCGATGACGTGCGCGTCGGTGTCGACCAGCGGGCCGCCGGAGTTGCCCGGGTTGATGGGGGCGTCGGTCTGCAGGGCGTCGACGTAGCTGATGTCGCTGCCGTCGCCCTTCTCGCCGCCCGCCGTGATCGGCCGGTCCTTGGCGCTGATGATGCCGGAGGTGACGGTGTTGGACAGGTCGAACGGCGCCCCGATGGCCACCACCGGATCACCGACCTGCACGTTGTCGGAGTTGCCGAGGGGCAGCGGCTTGAGTCCCGAGACACCGCTGACCTTGACCACGGCCAGGTCGTAGCCGCTGTCCTTGCCGACGATCTCGGCGTCGGCCGTCTCGCCCCCGCTGAACGTCACGGTGATCTCGCCGGACGAACCGGCCGGAGCGACGACGTGGTTGTTGGTGAGGATGTGTCCCTGGTCGTCGAGGACGAAGCCGGTGCCGGTGCCGGATTCGGTGGCGCCGCTGACATGCAGGGTGACCACGCTGGGCAGCGCGCTGGCCGCGATGCCGGCGACGCTGTCGGGGGCGCGGCCGCCGCCGTTGCGTTCGTCCTGCTGCAGTTCGACCTGGGTGAGTCCGCCGTTGCGCTCTATGTAGGCGCCTATCCCGCCGCCGATGCCGCCCGCCACAATGGCCAGGAGCAGCGCGCCTACGAGGACCGAGCCGCGCCGGCTCTTCCGCCGCCCGCCGTCGGGGCCGAGCGGGGGGCCGGGGTTGGTGATCAGCGGCTGCCGGGGCGCACCCCAGGGGTCGTACTGCAGCCACTGCGGCGAAGGCTGCTGGGACTGCGCCTGCGGCGGCTGCGCGTGCTGCGGCTGTCCCTGGGGCTGCTGCGGAAGAGGCTGCGGGGGCGGGAACGAGGCAGGCGGGGCAGCGGGCGCCGGGACGACGGAGGCCGTCGTGACGCCTGCGCCGTTCGTTCCCGAGTAGGGCGGCGGTACGGGGGTGCCGTGAGCAGGTGTCTGGACCGGCCGCTGTACGGGGGGTGCGGGCGCCCAGGGGCCGGGTCCGCCGTAGGGCGGGGTGCTGTACTGGTCGGGCTCGTGGAGCGGCACGGCCGAGGTGACCTCGGGCACCACGGCCTCGGGCGTCACCGCCTCGGGCGTCACCGCCTCGGGCGTCACCGCCTGTTTCGGATCCGCGTCCGCCGCGTCACTCACTCCGGTCGCGTCCGCCGGGGGTACCGCGTCCTCGACGGGCGACGGATCCTGAGGCGCTGTCCGCGTGCTGCGCCCCGGTGTGGGCCTGCTCCACCACTTCGCCTTCGGCTCGGTGGGCTTCCCGTCGTCCATGCTCTCCCCGCAACTGCCGCAACTGGCCTCTGCACGCCCCGCAAGGGCGTCCCTCCCGGAAATCCTGCCGGAATTCAACCAGGTTTACCCAGGAGCTGCGCCGACCGGTGTCAGCGACGGGGAAGGAGCGGCAGTCCGTGATTGGCGGGAACCGGCAGTCCGGCGGCCGACGTGGGGGTCCGCGACGGCTCCGGGGAGGCCGGGGAGAGTCCGCTGCCGAGGGCCTGGGCGAACAGCGGGCCGGTGCTGTCGGGACGTATCAGCGAAGGCGCGGACACATTCGCCTGGACGGGCAGTGCGTACCGGCTCGCGCCGAAACCGCCGGTGCCGAGCAGAGGGGAGGCCGAGGAGAACGCCAACGGCGCGGAGTTCGCGGTGAGCGTGACCGGGCGGTCGCCTGTGCCGGCCGCAGCGAGTGTGCCGTGGCTTCCGCCGCCGCGGCGGCTGACGTTGCCGTCGCTCTCCGCGCGGGCGTCGGCGTCCAGCGGTGTCACGCTGCTGCCGGAGCCTTCGGCGCGGGTCGGGGCATCGGGGCCCGAGTCCGTCGGAAGGGCGCCGCCCAGGGCGATGGCGGCCAGTGAAACGGCGCTGGCCGCGGCGAACGCGAACCTGCGGCCGCGCCACGGCGAGCGGTCGGCCTCGCGGCTGACCTCGTGGATCCGGAAGGCGGGGCGGGACGAGCCGGACGGAAGGACGGCGGTCGAACCGTGCACGGTCGGGAGGTAGCCGAAGCCGTCCAGCGGGGAGCCCCCTGAGGGCGAATCGGTGCGCCGGCCGGGAGGCTGCATCACGGGGAAGATCCCGTCACCGAAGCGGCCTGAGCCGCCCATCGGTCTTCCCCGGCTGTCGTCGTCACCGCCCGGTCCACCGGGAAGGCCCTGCAAGCGGGCAAGGAAGCCCTCGGAGGGAGAGGGCGGGGCCGACTGAGCGAAGACATTCTTCAGGCGCCGCTGAGCGGCAGCCTCGGCCTTGCACTTGGCACAGGTCGCGAGGTGGGCGAGCACCCGGTCACGGGCGTCGTGTTTCAGCTCGCCGTCGACAAGCGCGGCGAGCCGGTCCCCCAGATGCTGTTCCGCGGAGGTCGGACCTGTGCCACTCACGCTGCTCCGCCCTCCCCTGCCACGAGGGCACCGGTCAGCGAGCGCTGCTCCGCACGGGCCTCGGGCGAACGGTGCTGAAGCGCCTTGCGCAGATGCGAGCGCCCGCGGTGGATACGGCTGCGAACGGTGCCGAGCTTGACGCCGAGTGTCGCGGCGATCTCCTCGTAGGAGAGTCCCTCGATGTCGCAGAGCACCACCGCGGCCCGGAATTCCGGCGCAAGGGTGTCCAGCGCCTGCTGGACGTCCGCATCGAAGTGGGTGTCGTTGAAAACCTGCTGCGGCGACGGCTCGCGGCTCGGCAGCCGCTCGGCGGCGTCGTCGCCGAGGGAGTCGAAACGGATCCGCTGCTTACGACGCACCATGTCCAGGAACAGGTTGGTCGTGATGCGGTGCAGCCAGCCCTCGAAGGTGCCGGGCGTATAGGTCGACAGCGAACGGAACACGCGGACGAAGACCTCCTGGGTGAGATCCTCGGCGTCGTGCTGGTTTCCCGTCAGTCGGTAGGCAAGGCGGTAGACACGACCGCTGTGCGTGCTGACGATCTCTTCCCATGAGGGCGGCGTCCACGCCTGGGATTCCGCATCCGAGGCGAAGGTCGCGGTCGTTGCGGAGTCGTTGGAAGAACGGTCAGCAATGTTGGTCACGGATTTCGGCTCACCCGCCGACCTGAGAAAGCGCCACAGCACTCCTCCACGGTCCACAGGCGCAGCCGCACCTCCCCTGTCGGCTCTGGTGGTGTCCAGTGGAGCCCCTACCATAGCCACCTCGCCCGTTAGCTCCGGATAAGCCTTTTTCCTGCTGGGGCCGGGGACATCCCCGGGAACCGCCGGCCTGTGATCCGCGACCCGCTCTGCGGGCCCGCTCCACGGGCTTTCCCCTGTCCCTTCATAACGCCCGGTCCCATCTGCGGGTTCCCGGGTGCAGCGGATACAGTCACCGTTGCGCCAACTACGGGGACAGGAGAGGGCCATCACCGCCAACCGGCAGACGAGCTGGGCGTTCGCCGACGCCTTTGTCGCCGAGGACGAAGCACTGCGCTGGGCCCGGGACCGGGCCCGGGACGCGGGGCTCCGCTCGGTGTCACCAGGCACCGGCGCCGCGCTGCGCCTGCTCGCTGCCACGACGGACGCCAAGGCGGTCGCCGAAATCGGCACGGGCACGGGCGTGTCCGGCATCTATTTGCTGCACGGGATGCGGCCGGACGGGGTGCTGACCACGGTCGACCCGGAACCCGAGCGCCAGCAGTTCGCCCGCGAGGCCTTCCGGGCCGCGGGGTTCGCCGCCAACCGTGCCCGCTTCATCCCCGGCCGCGCTCTGGACGTACTCCCCCGGCTGGCGGACGGCGGATACGACCTCGTGTTCTGCGACGGCGACCGGATGGAGAGTCTCGACTGCCTCGCTGAATCGTTGCGCCTGCTGCGACCTGGCGGCCTGGTGTGCTTCGAGGGCGTCTTCGCCGACGGCCGTACGGTCGACTCCGCTCCTCAGCCCGCGGAGGTGCTGCGCCTGCGCGAGCTGCTGCGCGCGGTCCGCGAGAGCCAGGAGCTGATGGCGACGCTGCTGCCGGTGGGCGACGGCCTGCTCTGCGCCGTACGACGGGGCTGAGCCCCGCCCCGGCCCGCTCCTCGGGCGGCTCGCACAACAGCGGAGAACACCTCCGACGCACTACTGCCCCGGCACGGATTCCGTGCCGGGGCAGTAGTGAAGTGTGGGCGCCTCTGCGTCAGCCGACGACCTTCTTGAGGGCATCGCCGAGCGCATCGGCCTCGTCCGGAGTCAGCTCCACGACAAGCCGACCGCCGCCTTCGAGCGGAACGCGCATGACGATGCCCCGCCCCTCCTTTGTCACCTCGAGCGGGCCGTCGCCCGTCCGCGGCTTCATGGCCGCCATGCTCGTTCCCCTTCCTGAAACCAGCTCATCGCAACCGGCGGCCCCATGACAGGCGCTGCCTCACCGGCATCGAACACATTGCTTCCAGGCCATTATCCCGCATCACAGACCCCGATGACCAACATCGCTCTGCATCGCTTGCGCAACGCGCTCGCTCAAAACCACCCAATTCGGCGAACCGACTGCGATACTCCGTCCCCCTTGCCCCTCCATCGGGGCGGAATTGTTAGACGCAGGTCACATGTTCGCCTCGGCCGAAGTCGGCCATGCTTGCCTCGACAGGCTTTGGACGAGGCGCAAAGGGGACCACACATGGCCGACGACGTGCTCAGCGACGTGACCGACGGGCTCGCGACGATCACGATCAACCGTCCCGACGCGATGAACGCGATGAACACCGCGGCCAAGGTGGCGCTGCGTGACGCGCTGGCATCGGCCGCCGCGGACCCCGCGGTGCGGGCGGTCCTGCTGACCGCCGCCGGCGGACGCGCCTTCTGCGTCGGCCAGGACCTCAAGGAACACGTCGCGAAGCTGGCGGAAGCCCGTGAGTCGGGCGGCGGCAACGCGCTCAGCACCGTGCAGGAGCACTACAACCCCATCGTGCGGGCGATCACCGAGATGCCGAAGCCGGTGGTCGCCGGGGTCAACGGGGTCGCCGCCGGTGCGGGCTTCGGTTTCGCCCTCGCCTGCGACTACCGGGTGGTGGCCGACACCGCGTCGTTCAACACCTCGTTCGCCGGCGTCGCGCTCACGGCCGACTCGGGCGTCTCCTGGACGCTGCCCCGGCTGATCGGCCACAGCCGCGCCGCCGATCTGCTGCTCTTCCCGCGCTCGATCTCCGCGAAGGACGCCCATGACCTGGGCATCGTGAACAAACTGGTGCCCACCGCCGAGCTCGCGGCCGAGGCCGCCGCGGTGGCCCGCGCGCTGGCCGACGGCCCGACGGTGGCCTATGCGGCGCTCAAGGAGTCGCTCGCCTACGGGGCCGGTCACACCCTGGGCGAGGCGCTGGAGAAGGAGGACGAACTCCAGACGCGGGCGGGCGCGTCGCAGGACCACACGATCGCGGTGCAGGCCTTCCTCGCCAAGGAGCGGCCCACGTACCTGGGACGGTAGCCGCGCCCGGCCCTACGCCTCGGTGCCGCGTGCCACGCAGTCGGCGAGATGGTCGTCGACCAGCCCGCACGCCTGCATCAGGGCGTAGGCGGTGGTGGGGCCGATGAACCGCAGTCCGCGCTTCTTGAGGTCCTTGGACAGCGCCGTGGACTCCGGCGTGACCGCCGGGACGTCTCCGAGGCTGCGGGGGGCCGGCCGGCCGGCCGGGTCGGGGGCGTACGACCAGATCAGTTCGTCCAGCTCACCGCCGCGCCAGCCGGCCAGCACCTCGGCGTTGGCCAGGGTGGCGTCGATCTTCGCGCGGTTGCGGATGATGCCCGCGTCGCCGAGCAGCCTTTCCCGGTCCGTATCGGTGAACTTCGCCACGGCCGGGATGCTGAATCCGGCGAACGCGCTGCGGAAGCCTTCCCGGCGGCGCAGGATCGTCAGCCAGGACAGCCCGGACTGGAACGCCTCCAGGCAGAGCCGCTCGAAGAGGGCGTCGTCGCCGTGGACCGGGCGGCCCCATTCGGTGTCGTGGTAGGTGAGGTAGTCCTCGGTGGACAGGCCCCACGGGCAGCGCAGCCCACCGTCCGCCGCCGCTTCGGCGCCGCCGCTCATCGCCCGTCCTCCTCGTCCGGCCGGGGCGCGCCCGACGGTGGCTGTTCCTGCGCCTGCCAGGGCTCCTGGACCCCGTCCTGGTGCTCCTTGAGGAAGTCGGGACGGCCGGCCCTGACGGCCTGTGCACCGGCGAGCGCCGACTCCAGCTCCGCGATCCGCGCGTCCCGTTCGGCGAGCTCGGCACCGAGCCGGCCCAGCGCCTCGTCGACATCCGTCATCCGGTAGCCGCGGGCGGCGACCGGCAGCCGCAGCGCCTCGACATCCGCGCGGCCCACCGGGCGCGTCGCCGGCAGCGGATCCGTCAGCTGCTCGGGCGCCACGTCCTGCAGGATGGCGCTTTTCCCTCCGCCGACCACCGCGAGGGTGACCGCGGCAACCACCACCACCATCGCGAGCAGCAAGAACCAGAACACGCGTATCTCCCCGGGAGCGGAATTTCGTCCGGGTCCGATCGTGCCATGCGGCACTGACAGTTAGGGTCGGCAGTTGGTCCTGGCGGGAGATCCGCCAGGGGATTCACAGGGAGAGACGCGGGATGCGAAGCGGTGCGCTCAGGCTGGGGCGGCGCGAGTTCGATGCGCACGAGCCGGTGATCATGGCGATCGTGAACCGCACGCCGGACTCCTTCTACGACCAGGGCGCGACGTTCCAGGACGAGCCGGCGCTCTCCCGCGTCGAGCAGGCGGTGGCGGACGGTGCCGCGATCATCGACATCGGCGGGGTGAAGGCGGGCCCGGGCGAAGAGGTCTCCCCCCAGGAGGAGGCCCGCCGGACCGTCGGCTTCGTCGCCGAGGTGCGCCGCCGTCACCCGGACGTGGTGATCAGCGTCGACACCTGGCGCCACGACGTCGGCGCGGCGGTCTGCGAGGCGGGCGCCGACCTGCTGAACGACGCATGGGGCGGTGTCGACCCGAAGCTCGCGGAGGTCGCCGCGCGGTACGGGGCGGGGCTGGTGTGCACCCACGCGGGCGGCGCCGAGCCGCGGACCCGGCCGCACCGGGTCGGCTACGAGGACGTGCTGGCCGACATCCTTCGGGTGACCCTGGGGCTGGCCGAACGGGCGGTGGATCTGGGGGTCCGGCCGGACGGCATCATGATCGACCCCGGTCACGACTTCGGGAAGAACACCCGCCACTCGCTGGAGGCGACGCGCCGGCTCGGTGAGATGGCGGAGACGGGCTGGCCGGTGCTGGTCTCGCTGTCCAACAAGGACTTCGTGGGCGAGACGCTCGACCGCCCGGTGAAGGAACGTCTCCTCGGCACGCTGGCGACGACCGCGGTGTCCGCGTGGCTGGGGGCTCGGGTGTACCGGGTGCACGAGGTGGCGGAGACGCGGGAGGTCCTGGACATGGTGGCGTCCATTGCCGGGCACCGGGCGCCGGCGGTGGCCCGGCGCGGGCTGGCGTAGCGCGGGGTGCGCCTGCGGCGGGCTTGTTCCTCTGCCCGCCCCTTCCCGTAACCGGGGGCTCCGCCCCCGGACCCCCGCTCCTCAAACGCCGGAGGGGCTGGAGAGGTAAACGCG
>NZ_JBHVWF010000218.1:0-9588 GCF_042882365.1 Streptomyces sp. NPDC058221
CGTCGGGAACGACGTCGGGGTCGAGCTGCTCGTTGTTGGGGTTGGCGTGGTGCCTGGTGTGCTTGTCCTGCCACCAGCCGTAGCCCATGCCGATGACCAGGTTGCCGGCGATCCGCCCCGTCCGGGCGCTCGCCCGGCGCAGCCGGAACACCTGGCGGTGTCCGACGTCATGGGCGACCAGGGCGACCTGCCCGAAGACCACGGCCAGGAACGCGGCCACGGCCAGCGTCCACCAGCTGTTGCCGACCAGGACGAACGCGGTCCAGCCGACGGCGCAGAGCGCGGTCACGAGGGAGATGCGGAGCACGTAGTAGCCGGGCCGCCGCCGCATCAGGCCGCTCGCCGTGATCGTTCTTGCCAGCCGGGCGAAGTCACTTCCCGCCCGGGTGTCCGCGGCGGCTGTGTCCGCCGGTGTGTTCACGGGGTCGCCCGCGGTCTGGATCGGCATGTCATCAACGCCTCACGGATAGCCGGTTTGAACCACACGGCACGCTCGGCCGTATGCGAATCGAATCCACGAGGTGAAAGGGGACATCCGGCGTGCCGGGCATGGGCGCCCGGTGCCGTGCTGCCTGTAAAACGCTCCGGCGACTGTCGCTGAGGTCCCTGGAAAGGCCTGTGGTTTTGCCCGGATTCCCGGGCTGCCCGGGTTGTCCGCGAAATGGCGGGAACGGGTCCTCTGTACACCCATCGTAGCGGTCGGTGGGTTGCGCCCGGATAAGCGAAGCCTGGGCGACGGCGGCGTGGCGGCTGTGCGGCTGCCCCCGGCGCCGGTACGGGCCGCTGGGGGCAGGAGGTGCAGAAGGTGCAGAGGCGGGTCCTGAGGTCCCTGGCTCACGGTGCGGGTCGGCATTCCGTGAGGTCCTGGGCGCCTGCCCGGTGCAGCGGGAGCCGCTGCGGGCATCGGGCGGTGACCGCTCGCCTCAGACGTTCAGCAGGCGTTCGGTGAGATCGCGGTAGTGCTGCAGAGTGACCCGCAGTTCCTCGGTCCGCGTTTCGGACTCCCCGTCCTGCTGCTGGGAGTTCAGTTCGTGCCGGTGCTCCTTGAGGGCGCTCGCCAGGCCTTCGACGGCGGCGTCGAAGGCGCTTTCCGCTTCCCCGACCGCCTGACGGGGGCTCTCGACGAATTCGGTCACCGCGTGCTGGAGCCGCAGGGTCAGCTTCTCCTGCTCGCCCTCCGGTATGAGCGGCCGGTGCGAGGCGGGGGCGCCTCGTGGCGTGGTGCCGGGTGCGGTCGCTCCGGCAGGGGCGGTCGGGGACGGGGTCCTTTCGGGCCGGATGCCGTCGGGCGCCGTGTCGGTGCGGCCGGCCGCCGTCCGGTCGGGGGTCACCGGGGGCCGGCCGGGCTGCTGGACGTCCTCGGGCGATTCGGTGGGCATCCGGGGTGTGCGTTCGGTGTCGTACGTCATGACGTGTTACTTCCTTCCGCATGGTGCCGGTCCCGGCGGACCGGGCTCTGTGAACCGTTGGAGACCAGGACGTCGAAGAGGCCGCGGGCCTCGATCATGGCCTCGCGCATCTCCTCCGTTCCGCCCTCGCCCCGCTGTACGGCG
Source organism: Streptomyces sp. NPDC058221 (assembly GCF_042882365.1). Lineage (NCBI taxonomy): Bacteria > Bacillati > Actinomycetota > Actinomycetes > Kitasatosporales > Streptomycetaceae > Streptomyces > Streptomyces sp. NPDC058221. The sequence continues at coordinate 1,554 of NZ_JBHVWF010000218.1, forward strand.
TGCACCCGGCGGTAGCCGTTGATGTGCTCGGCGTGGTGGACGGAGAGGGCGGCGGTCTGCTCCTCGAAGTCGCTGCCGTCCGGGAAACCCATGTCCCGTGCCAGCTCCGCGAGGAGGGCGTCGGCCTCGGTGACGGCCTGCTGGGGCGCATCGACGAACCGGCCCTGTATCTGCGTCCAGCGCTCGGTGTACTGTGCGCGGGCCTCGGGCGTCAGCGGGCGTTCGTCGAGGGAGCGGTGACGCTTCAACCGCTCGCTCAGCTCGTGTTCGGCAGCCTTGGCATCGCCGTCGTGACGGGCGACGGTCCGGTCGTACTCGGGTCCGAAGCGCCGCTGGAGACCACGTCCGCCGGGCTGCCGGCCGAAGGCGAAGAACAGTCCTGCGGCCACCACCAGGACGACCGCGACGATGATCACGACAGTGGTCATCATGCTCACCACCCCCGCCGGTTCTCGGTCCGCGCCTTGTCGTGTTCCACGCTCACCATCCCTTTCGGTCCGTTGCCCGGACGAAGGCCCGGGCGGGCGTGCCGTTCGTGTACCCCGCCGAACGGATTCATGCGCCGACGGGCCGAGTTGCCTGCCGGGCGGGGAGCCGCGGGCATGCCGACGGCGTCTCCCGCAGCGGATCCGTCGACCGGGCCTGGGTATCGTGAAAGGGCCGAATCACGAGTTCTCCGAGAGGGGCGTCACGGTGACCGAACGCAAACCCGCGGGCATCAGCTTCGAGTCCTGGGTCGACAAACAGATTCGCGAATCCGAACAGCGCGGTGACTTCTCCGAACTGCCGGGGTTCGGCAAGCCGCTCGAAGGTCTCGACCGCCCGTACGACGAGACGTGGTGGATCAAGTCGAAGATGCAGCGCGAGGGGGTTTCGGTGCTTCCTCCGACACTGGCCCTGCGCAAGGAGGCGGAGGACACTCTCGCCGCTCTGCCCGAGGTCCGGTCGGAGGCCGAGGTGCGGCGCATGCTGACCGAGGTGAACGAGAAGATCGCCGAGGCCGTCAGGCGCCCACCGCCGGGACCGCTCCTGAACCTCAGGCCGTTCGACGTCGACGCCCTGGTGGGGGAGTGGCGCGCCGCGCGCGACTCCGCCTGAGGTCACTGCCCCTCCCGGGTCCCGCACCGGATGCGTAATACTCCATACATGAGATCAAGCATTACGCAGCCGGGACGTCGGGCGCCGGGTGAAGGTGTACGGATCAGACGGGCGAGCGCGCGGGACGCGAAGCGGCTCACCCGTCTGGTCCGGGCCTCGCGGGCCTACGAGGGCCCGTACGCCCCGATGGTCGCCGGATACCGGGTGGGGCCCGACTACATCGAGGCGCACAGGGTCTTCGCGGCTGTCGGGGAAACCACCGGACGGCTGCTCGGCTTCTACTCCCTGATCCTGGACCCGCCCGAGCTCGACCTCATGTTCGTCGCCGATGACGCGCAGGGCTCCGGCATCGGGCGCCTGCTGATCGGACATCTGCGGGACGAAGCGCGGGAAGCCGGCCTCGCGGGCGTGCGCATCGTCTCGCACCCGCCGGCCGAGGGCTTCTACCGGAGCGTGGGAGCCATGCGGACCGGTACCGAACGGGCTGCCCCGCCCGCCGTGATGTGGGACCGGCCCGAACTGCTGCTCCCGGTCGCCCGGGAGACCTGAGCGGGGTGACGGGAACGGGGAGGGCCCGGCCGGACCCGCGTGCGGCGGATCCGGCCGGGCCCGTGCCGGCGGGAACCGTCAGGACGCATAGCCCCCGTACGGGCGCGTGATGATCTCCATCGCGTGACCGGAGGGATCGATGAAGTACACGCCCCGGCCGCCGTCGTTGTGGTTGATCTCGCCCGGGTGCCTACGCTGTGGATCGGCGTAGTAGGTGGCGCCGAGCTCCTGGATGCGGGCGAACGCCGTGTCGAACTCCGCCTCCGAGATGAGGAAGGCGTAGTGCTGCGGGGTGATGGACGCGGCGGGGACGGTCGCGAAATCCAGGGCGACCCCGTTGGCCGTGGCGACCGCGATGAACGGGCCCCATTCCGCGCCGACCTCCAGACCCAGGATGCCGGCCAGGAACTCTGCGGATTCCCGGTTGTCCCGGGAGTGAACGATGGTGTGATTCAACTCGACTGACACTGTGGAATGCCTCCAACGGGCATCTCACGGGCACCTCCACGCCTCACCCGGCCGGTGACCGGCGCGCGATGCCGTACGTACGATCCTAGGGGCCGTCTCCCCGGATCGTCGAGGTCCTCCGGCGCTGCCCGGGGCCGGGAACAGCTCCCGGCGCCGCCTTGCCGGCCGCGCCCTTCCGCCGTCAGGCCGGGACAGCCGCGGTGGGGTTGTGGACATCGGTGAGGGTGAACAGCCCGCCGTCCGGATCGAGCAGTGTCGCCTCCCGCGCGCCGGGCCGCGACAGTTCCTCGACGAGTGAACCGCCGTGCTCCCGCGCCGTCGCGACGGCGGCGGCCATGTCGGTGACCGGGAAGTTGACCTGCCAGTGCGGCCGGACCAGCGGATCGGGGGCCGCCTCGACCGCGCCCGAGCTGATCCGGGCCAGCTGCCGGCCGCCGCAGTGGACGATCACCTCGTCCTTCTCGTACGACACCTCGCAGGAGCCGGGCCGGCCACTAGCCCAGTCCAGCACCTCGCCGTAGAAGATGGCGGCGTCGAAGGCGTTCCGGGTGCGCAGGCGCAGCCAGGCGTGCGAATGGCCGTCCGGCGCGGGCGGCGAGGTCGTGGGCGCGGTGCGCTCCCAGATGCCGAACCCCGCACCGTCACGGTCGGCGGCGAGCGCGCCGCGCCCCTTGCCCAGACCGAGCGGACCCACCGCCACCGTGCCGCTGCGTTCGCGGATCCGGGAGGCGGCCACATCGGCGTCCTGCACGGCGAAGTAGGGGGTCCACGCCACCGCCACACTGAACGTCGTCGCCACCGCACCGATACCGGCGACCGGTACGTCACCGCGCCGGGCGACCGAGAACTCCTGGCCGAGCTTGCCCGGCCGGAACGTCCAGCCCATCACGGGGCCGTAGAACGCCTGGGCCGACTCCAGGTCCCGGGTCATGAGATTGACCCAGCAGGGCGCCGCGGGCCCGGTCAGAGGCGCGGGCGCGGATGCCGTACCAGAGGTGCTTGCGGTCATGGTCCTACTGCCTTCATGGGGTGTGCGGCAGACGTGTGCCGGTGGCCTGCGGGCCTTCACCAGCCTCACCGGGGGCGGCCGCTCCCGCAACACGCGGCGGAGCCGCCCACCGCGCACACGCCCCCAGCGGCCCGTGGGACAGGCCGCCGGGACGGGCTGCACCCGTCAGTCGCGCTTCTCGTCGTCCTCGTGGTGCAGGGACTCGTTCCCGTGATCACCGAGCTCGTACGGGGAGAGTCCGCGGCCGTCGGCCGGGAAGCTGTCGTCGCCGTGGACGTCGCGCTCCTCGACATGGGTGCGGTGCTCCGGCGCCACCGGCTGCTCCTCCGGCCGGGGCGGGGGAAGCTCCTGGGCGCGCCGTCGCCTGCCCAGCCATACGGCTCCGATCAGCAGGGCCACCAGGATCACTCCGACAACGGCCATCACCACCCCGGCCGCGCCCCGTCCGTCCGCGAGGGTGAGGGCCAGGGAATTGAGGGCTCCATGCGATACGTCCATGCATGCCGGATACCCCGGTGCCCGGGGATCACTCGACGCAAGGGATGAATTCATGTTTTAAGTGGATATGAGGGCGAAAGGCGTTTCGAGGGCCGGTGACCCGGCCATGCCCCGGATCCGGGCGGGGGGACGGGCCCCTCGTGTCGCAGACACCCGGCTGCGGGGAGAGCCTGGAGATGTCCCCTTCGGAAGGAACCGCGGTGAACAGCACACAGGAAGCGCAGGCGGAGGAGCGCCGGCAGGGTGGAGACGTGTCGGTCGTCGTCAGCGGGTGCGCGAAGGACGACGCGGGCACGGTCTTCGACGTGCTGCGGGCCGCGTTCGCCACCGACCGGGCCTCGGTCGACGTGCCGCAGGACATCACCGGCAAGCGGCCAACCGCCTGGGTCGCGACCGTGGACGTGACCGAGGAGCGGGTGGTCTCGGGGCCCGTGCGGCTCGGCGGGCCCGTCACGGTCGACGCGCAGGGCGGCTACTGGGCGGTCGACCGGCTCAGGCAGGGCCTGGCGGACGCCTTCGCCGTACAGGTCGTGGGCACCGTCTCCGGCGACCAGGAGGAGGAAGTGCGGCTGCGGCTGGCAGCCAAGTAGACCGTACGGCCATGGGGGCGGTTTCGGGTGAGGGTCCGGAACGCTCGGCGTAAATCTGGTAGAAAGCAGACAAAACGACGCCGAGCGAAGGGCCCTGCACGTGGATCCCACCACCCAGCGGGAGGACGGCGGGACAGACCCATGGGCGACCGTCGGCCGCTCCACGCTGACTCTGCACGTCAACGGCGTCGAGGAGACCCTGACACTCGACCACCGCACCACCGTCCTGGACACCCTGCGTCAGCACCTGGGCCTGACCGGCGCCAAGAAGGGCTGCGACCACGGTCAGTGCGGCGCCTGCACCGTCCTGGTGGACGGCCGGCGGGCGAACAGCTGCCTGCTCCTGGCCGTCGCGCAGGACGGGGGCCGCATCACCACGATCGAGGGCCTGGCCGACGGCGACGGGCTGCACCCCCTCCAGGAGGCGTTCCTGGAGCGTGACGCCCTCCAGTGCGGCTACTGCACGCCCGGCCAGATCTGCTCCGCCGTCGGAGTACTGGAAGAGGCGGCCGCCGGATTCCCTTCCCATGTCACCGGGCCCGCCTCGCCCGCCACTGCCCCGGCACGCCTGGACGGCGCCGAGATCCGCGAGCGGATGAGCGGCAATCTGTGCCGCTGCGGCGCGTACCCCCGCATCGTCGAGGCGATCGAGGACGTGGCGCCGTGAAACCCTTCGCCTATCTGCGCGCCGGATCCGTCGCCGAAGCAGTCCGGGAGGCCGCGGCCGAGCCAGGGGCCCGGTTCCTCGGCGGCGGCACCAACCTCGTCGACCTGATGAAACTCGGGGTGGAGACGCCCGGCCTGCTCATCGACATCAGCAGGCTTCCGCTGGACCGGGTGACGGACACCGCCGACGGCGGACTGCGGATCGGGGCCACGGTGCGCAACAGCGACCTGGCCGCCCACCACGCGGTACGTACCCGCTATCCCGCCCTCTCCCAGGCCCTGCTGGCCGGTGCCTCGGGGCAGCTGCGCAACACCGCCACCACCGGCGGCAACCTCCTCCAGCGCACCCGCTGCCCCTACTTCCAGGACACGTCGAAGCCGTGCAACAAGCGCGAGCCCGGCAGCGGCTGTCCGGCCCGTGAGGGCGCCCACCGCGATCTCGCCGTCCTCGGCCACTCCGCCGAATGCGTCGCCACCCACCCCTCGGACATGGCGGTCGCCCTGGCCGCCCTCGACGCCACGGTTCTGCTCCACGGACCGGACGGCGAACGGGCCGTGCCCGCCACCGGATTCCACCGGCTGCCAGGGGACAGCCCCGCCGCCGACACCGTCATCCGGCCGGGTGAACTCATCACCGGGGTTGTCCTGCCGCCGCTGCCCGACGGCACGGTCTCCCTGTACCGCAAGGCCCGCGACCGCGCCTCGTTCGCCTTCGCCCTGGCCTCCGTCGCAGCGGTCCTGCACGTCCGCGACGGCCGGATCGCCCATGCGGCCCTCGCGTTCGGCGGCCTCGCCCACCGCCCCTGGCGGGCCGGCGCCGCCGAGGAGATCCTCCGCGGCGCTCCCGCCACGGACGAGACGTACGCAGCAGCGGTGGACGCCGAACTGGCCGCGGCCCGCCCGCTGCGCGACAACGCGTTCAAGATCGTGCTGGCCCGCAGGCTGGCCGTCGACGCCCTGGCCGAACTCGCCGCCCGCCCCTGAAGAGCCGAGGACTCCCGCCATGAGCCACGCCCCCCAGCCTCTGGGCGCCCCTGTCGTCCGCCGCGAAGGGCGGGACAAGGTGACCGGTGCCGCGCGCTACTCCGCCGAGCGCAACCTGCCCGGCTGCCTGTACGCCTGGCCCGTACCCGCCACCGTCCCGCGCGGCCGCGTCACCGCGATCCGCACCGCCGACGCACTGGCACTCCCCGGCGTCCGCGCCGTCCTCACCCACGAGAACGCGCCGCGCACCGAGGAACCCGACGACCCGATCCTCGCCGTGCTCCAGGACGACCACGTACCGCACCGCGGCTGGCAGATCGCCCTGGTCGTCGCCGAGACCCTCGAAGGCGCGCGGGCGGGTGCCGAAGCGCTGGACATCACCTACGAGACCGCCCCGCACGACGTCGTCCTGACGGAGAACCACCCCGGCCTGTACACCCCGGAGACCGCCAACGGCGGCTACCCGGCCGTGCGGGAACGCGGCGACTTCGACCGGGCGTTCGCCGCCGCACCCGTACGGATCGACGCCACATACACGCTCGGTGCGCTGCACAACCACCCCATGGAGCCGCACGCCACGACCGCCCACTGGTCGCCGGAGGGACATCTCACCGTCCACGACTCCAGCCAGGGCGCCACCAAGGTGCGTGACAGCCTCGCCACCGTGTTCGGGCTCCGGCCGGGGCAGGTCACCGTCGTCTCGGAACACGTGGGCGGCGGCTTCGGCAGCAAGGGCACCCCGCGCCCCCAGACCGTGCTCGCCGCCATGGCCGCGCTGCACACCGGCCGGCCGGTCGAACTCGCCATGCCCCGGCGCCACATGGCCGCGGTCGTCGGTCACCGCGCGCCCACCGTCCAGCGTGTCAGGCTCGGCGCCGAGGCCGACGGCACCCTCACATCCGTCGCCCACGAGGTCATCTCCCACACCTCCACCGTCAAGGAGTTCATGGAGCAGGCCGCCGTCCCGGCCCGGGTGATGTACGGCTCCGAGCACAGCCGGACCGTCCACCGGGTCACCGCCCTCGATGTCCCCAGCCCTTCGTGGATGCGGGCCCCGGGTGAGGCCCCCGGCATGTACGCGCTCGAATCGGCCCTCGACGAACTCGCCGTGGAGCTCGGCATCGACCCGGTCGAGCTGCGGCTGCGCAACGACCCGGCCGACGAACCCGACTCGGGGAAACCGTTCAGCAGCCGCGGTCTCGCCGCCTGCCTCCGTGAGGGCGCCACCCGCTTCGGCTGGCACGGGCGCGAGCCCCGTCCCGGGATCCGCCGCGAGGGGGCGCTGCTGCTCGGCACGGGCGTGGCCTCCGCCACGTACCCCGTGTACATGAGCGCCTCCCACGCCACGGCGCACGCCGCCACCGACGGCTCGTACCGCATCGCTGTCAACGCCACCGACATCGGAACCGGCGCCCGCACCGTCCTCGCGCAGATCGCCGCGCATGTGCTCGGGACGCCGGTGGAGAACGTGCGCGTCGACATCGGCAACAGCGAACTGCCGGATGCTCCGCTGGCCGGCGGCTCCTCCGGCACCGCCTCCTGGGGCTGGTCGGTGCACAAGGCGGTCACCGGCCTCGTCCGGAAGCTCGGCGAGCGCCCAGGACCGCTGCCCGACGGGGGAGTGACGGTCACCGCCGACACCGGGGACGAGACGGCCGTCGAGTCCCCGTACGCCCGGCACGCCTTCGGCGCGCACTTCGCCGAGGTCGCGGTCGACAGCCGGACCGGCGAGGTCCGGGTGCGCCGGATGCTCGGAGTCTTCGCGGCCGGTCGCATCCTCAACTCCCGTACCGCACGCTCCCAGTTCATCGGCGGGATGACCATGGGCCTGGGCATGGCGCTCACCGAGGGCAGCACCATGGACCCGGTCTTCGGGGACTTCACCGAGAGCGACCTCGCCTCGTACCACGTGCCGGCCTGCGCGGACGTGACCGGCATCGAGGCGCACTGGATCGACGAGGAGGACCCCCACCTCAACCCGATGGGCAGCAAGGGCATCGGCGAGATCGGCATCGTCGGCGCCGCCGCGGCGATCGGCAACGCCGTCCGGCACGCCACCGGCGCCCGGCTGCGGACGCTCCCGCTCACGCCCGACCGGTTGCTGCCTCACCTGCCGTGACGGCGGTCCGCCGCCCGCGGCCGGGGCAGGAGACACCCCCGCAGGGGTGAATGC
>NZ_JBHVWF010000219.1:0-9575 GCF_042882365.1 Streptomyces sp. NPDC058221
TCCGATTCCCGGTCGAAGCGGGTCTCGCGTTTTTCGCTTTCCAGTTCTTCGCTTTCGCGTTTCCCTTTCCAGCGGTTTCAACCTTACCAGACTCGCTTTCGTTCCGTTTCCGGTTCGAATTTGATTTCCGGTGACCGTTGAAGTGGCCTTGCCTTTCGGCTGATTCGACTTTATCAGAAGCAGTTCAGCCGAACTAATCGGCTTCATGTTCCAGAGAGTGGGAATCAATGGCTCTGCGGAAATTCAATTTCCGGTGAGAACGAGATGACGCTAACTGCTGGGCCCGAACTTGTCCAGTCCGAGGCAACCGTTCGAATCTACCTCCCCCGGTCCGCCGTGTCAACGGTTTTTGGGGCGAAGAGGAGACTAGCAGGTCAGGAGAGGCGTACGCACATCAGGCGGCCACCGGGAGCTCGGCGCTGCGTTCGGCGTCGGCGATGTCGCCTGCGTCGCCGGTTCGGGCCGCGCGGCCGCCCAGGACGTAGACGTACGCGAGGAAGGCGAGCTCGGCGGCGATTCCTATGGCGATACGGGCCCAGGTCGGGAGGCCGGAGGGAGTGACGAAGCCTTCGATGACACCCGAGACGAACAGGATCAGGGCCAGGCCGATGGCCATGCCGAGCGCGGCACGGCCCTGTTGCGCCAGAGCAGTGCGCCGGGTGTACGGGCCGGGGTCGATGACTGTCCAGCCCAGGCGGAGGCCAGTGCCCGCTGCCACGAAGACGGCAGTCAGTTCGAGCAGTCCGTGCGGAAGGATCAGGCCCAGGAAGGTGTCGAGCCGGCCGGCCGACGACATCAATCCGATGCCCACCCCGAGGTTGAGCACGTTGAGGAAGAGGATCCAGATGACCGGGAGGCAGAGGAACGCTCCCAGTACCAGGCACATGGCTGCGGCCTGAGCGTTGTTCGTCCAGACCTGGGCCGCGAACGAGGCCGCCGGATGGCTTGAGTAGTAGGTCTCGTACTCCCCGCCCGGATTGGTCATGCCCCGGAGGTCCTCCGGGGCGGCGATGGCCGACTGGACTTCCGGATGGGCTCCGATCCACCAGCCGATCAGTGCAGCCAGGAGCGTGGAGAGAACTGCTGTCGGTATCCACCAGCGCCTGGAGTGGTAGACCGCTGCGGGGAATCCCGCGGTGAGGAAGTGCGCGGCGTCGCGCCAGGAGGCGCGGCGGGTTCCTGTCACCGTGGCGCGAGCGCGGGCCACCAGTTGTGTCAGCCGCGCGATGAGCAGGGGGTCCGGGGCACTGGACTGGATCAGGGAGAGATGGGTTGCCGTGTGCTGATAGAGGTCGACGAGCTCGTCGGCTTCGGCGCCGGTGAGCCTGCGCCCGCGGTGCAGGAGATGGTCCAGGCGGTCCCACTCGCTGCGGTGGGCGTTGACGAATACGTCGAGGTCCATGGTCGGCTGCTGCTCCAGGCATGGGTGCGTACGGGTCCGTACTACTGCGGCGCGTTTGCGGGTCAGCTTGGCAGACTGTGGCCGCGAGGGGCAGGCAAGGTCGGTGAAGGGTGGGGCGGCGATGAGTGAGCTCGTGACCGGGGACGCGGTCGTGCTGGGGCTGCGGCCGGCGAAATTGCCGAGCCGCGCGCTGGCGCTGGTCATCGATCTGGTTGTGGTGGGGGCGGTGTTCGTCCTGGTATCGATCGGGCTGGTCGTGGCGACGGGCGCACTGGACGAGGCGGCATCCGCCGCCATCTCGGTGGCGGCCTTTCTGCTGGTCCTGGTGGGAGGACCGATCGCGGTGGAGACGCTCAGCCATGGCCGCTCGCTGGGAAAGCTGGCGTGCGGGCTGCGGGTGGTGCGGGACGACGGAGGACCGATCAGGTTCCGGCACGCGCTGGTGCGTGGGGCCATGGGTGTCGTGGAGATCCTCATGACGCTCGGGGTGGTCGCCTCCGTCGCGTCGTTGGTGTCGGAGCGTGGACGTCGGCTCGGGGACGTCTTCGCCGGCACTCTCGTCGTACGGGAGCGGGTACCGGCGGGGCGTGCAGCCGCGGTTCCGCCTCCGCCGCCCTGGCTGGTGGGACGCTTCGCCGGGCTGGATCTCTCCGCAGTGCCGGACGAACTGTGGCTGGCGGTACGCCAGTACCTGACGCGGATGCACCAGCTGGATGCCGACGTGGGCCGGACCATGGCCGAGCGGCTGGCCGGGGAGCTGGCCGGGTGGACCGGGGTTCCGTCTCCGGCCGGCGTGCCCGCCGCCGCGTATCTGGCGACCGTGGTCAACGAACGGCAGGTGCGGGACGCGCGCCGGTTGTTCGCCGCCTCCCAGATGGGGGCTGAGGGCCCGGGTGGTACGGGATTGCAGGTGGGGGCGCCCGCCCCGGTGGGCGGCGGGGGCGTGAGTGCACCATGGGGCTCAGGTACTCCGGTGGGGCTTGCTGGCCCTGGTGTCCCTGGCGCCGCGGTGGCTCCAATGCCTCCCGGCGCTCCCGGCGCTCAGGCTGCCCCTGCGGGTCCTGATGCTGTTCGTCCTGCTCCCGCGGATCCGGGCGTTCCGGCGTTCCCTCCTGCGCCTCCTGCCCAGGCACCTGTCCGGCCCACCACGCCGACCACACCGGCCGGGCCGGCGGACCCTGTGGCGGGTTCGGCGCGGCCGCCCGCTACCGGGTTCGCGCCGCCTGCCTAAGGGCTGTCCCGTAATCCCTGGTGGATCAGCGTGCGGCGTCAGATGCGGTGCATCGCAAGGCGCCGGAGCGCACTCATCGCGGAGCGATTCGGGCGTTTCGGCAACGCGGCGAGGTGCCGTAGCTGTCGTCGCGCGCCCACCAGGGGTTACGGGACAGCCCTTAGCGGGGCGATGGCGGGGACTCCAGCTCTTCGAGCTCGATGCCCGGGGCCGAGAGGACCACGTCGCCTGCGATGTGGACAGTGTGCTGCTCGCCGGTGTCCAGGGCGTTGACCTGGTATTCGTCCACGGTCAGCGGGCCGTTGTCAGTGGCGTGCGCTTCACTGTTGACCAGAGCCCAGGACTGGTCGACGGTACGAGGGGCGAGGACCGGATCCGTGAAGGCGACGACGCGGAGACGGGTCGCGGGGGAATCGGGGGTGAGGCGCAGAAGGCGAGCGGTCGCGATGAGAAAAGAGGGGGAAGTGCCGGTGAAGGTGTGGGCGCGGACATTGCCTTGGGTGGCGTGAGTGCCGGTCGGATCGGTGCGGACCCAGGTGACGCCTTCGAGGGCGGCTCCGCGGATCTGCCAGCTCGCGGCGTGGAGTTCGAGACGAATGGGGCGGCCGAGTTCATCGAGGGTGAGGTCGATGGATCCGAGGTGATCGCCGGACGGGGCGGTCGTCTGGGAGACATAGCGCCAGCCCGAAGGGCCTGGTGCGCAGTGGAAGTGCTCTTCACCGAGGGGGGTGTGGTCATGAAGATCGTGGAGCGAATATCGGCCGCGGGGCATGGGGTCCTTCAGGTTCCTCGGGCTGTGCGGGTGCGGTACGAAGCAGGCCCCCGACACGGGGGTGCGGGGGCCTGCGTTCGTAGCTGCTGCTGAGTCACCGGGCCTGCCGACGCTGTCGCGTCCGCAGGCTCCGGAGCCGGGGCCCCGGGGTCCGCCGGTGGACGGTCGTCACTGACCGGTGGTGACCATGGCCGGTCACCGGCGGGGCCGCCGTGGCTACGGGATCAGTAGCGGTAGTGGTCGGACTTGTACGGGCCCTCGACCTCGACACCGATGTAGGCGGCCTGCTCCGGGCGGAGCGTCGTGAGGCGCACGCCGAGCGCGGCGAGGTGGAGGCGGGCGACCTTCTCGTCGAGGTGCTTGGGCAGCACGTAGACGTCGGTCGGGTACTCCTCGGGCTTGGTGAACAGCTCGATCTGGGCCAGGGTCTGGTCCGCGAACGAGTTGGACATGACGAACGAGGGGTGGCCCGTGGCGTTGCCCAGGTTCAGCAGGCGGCCCTCGGACAGCACGATGAGGACCTTGCCGTCGGAGAACGTCCAGGTGTGAACCTGCGGCTTGACCTCGTCCTTGACGATGCCGTCAATGGCGGCGAGGCCCGCCATGTCGATCTCGTTGTCGAAGTGGCCGATGTTCCCGACGATGGCCTGGTGCTTCATCCGGGCCATGTCCGCGGCCATGATGATGTCCTTGTTGCCCGTCGTGGTGACGAAGATGTCGCCCTGCTCCACGACGTCGTCGAGGGTGGCCACCTGGAAGCCGTCCATCGCCGCCTGAAGGGCACAGATCGGGTCGATCTCCGTGATGATCACCCGGGCGCCCTGGCCGCGCAGGGACTCCGCGCAGCCCTTGCCCACGTCGCCGTAGCCGCAGACGACGGCGGTCTTGCCACCGATCAGGACGTCGGTGGCGCGGTTGATGCCGTCGATCAGCGAGTGGCGGCAGCCGTACTTGTTGTCGAACTTCGACTTGGTGACCGCGTCGTTGACGTTGATCGCCGGGAACAGGAGGGAGCCGTCACGGTGCATCTCATACAGCCGGTGCACACCGGTGGTGGTCTCCTCGGTGACACCGCGGATCTCGGACGCCAGCTGGGTCCACTTCTGCGGGGCCTCGCCGAGGGTGCGGTTCAGCAGGGTGAGGATGTTGGCGTACTCCTCGCTGTCCGCCGTCGACGGGTCCGGGGCCGACCCGACCTTCTCGAACTCCACGCCCTTGTGGACGAGGAGGGTGGCGTCACCACCGTCGTCGAGGATCATGTTCGGGCCGCCGGTCGGGGTGTTCGGCCAGGTCAGGGCCTGCTCCGTGCACCACCAGTACTCCGCCAGCGACTCGCCCTTCCAGGCGAAGACCGGGACGCCGGCGGGGGCGTCCGGGGTGCCGGTCGGACCGACCGCGATGGCCGCGGCCGCGTGGTCCTGGGTCGAGAAGATGTTGCAGGAGGCCCAGCGGACCTCGGCGCCGAGGGCGACCAGGGTCTCGATCAGCACGGCCGTCTGCACGGTCATGTGCAGCGAACCGGTGATGCGGGCGCCGGCCAGCGGCTGCGTGGCGGCGTACTCCTTGCGGATCGACATCAGGCCGGGCATCTCGTGCTCGGCGAGGGTGATCTCCTTGCGGCCGAAGGCTGCGAGGGAGAGGTCGGCGACCTTGAAGTCCTGTCGATTGGCGACCGTAGTCATACGGGCTGCTCCTCGTGATGGGTCGAGGGTGGGTGGGCGGCTCTGCGGCGCCGGACATACGAATGCCCGAACGGCTCGCAGCGCAGTCCGTCGGAGGCCCTCTCTCCCTCGGCCGGTCCGCGTACGGACCGCTCGACCGCCATCAGCAGCGACGTCTGGCACTGCCGTCGAATCTACACCGAACGGCCCAGCCGCTCCCAGCCCACCGGGTCGGAAGCTGCCGGGAAGGCGCATCGGATGCGGTCAGTGGCCGGAATCCGTCGGATCGGCCGGGGTGTCGGGGGCCTCTTCGGGTGCGGCAGGTGCGGGAGGTGCGTCGGTTGCGGGTGCGGGTGCGGAGAGTTCGTCGGGTGCGTTCGGGACCGGTGCGTTGGGCGTTGGTGCGTTGGGGGTTGGTGCGTTGGGGGTTGGTGCGTCGTGTCCGGCTGATGCGGACGGTACGGCGGTCGATCCGCCCGGCTCCTTGGCCGGGTTGGTGCCGGCCCGGGCCGCCGTCTCGCTGTAGATGTCCGGTTCCAGGTAGATGACCCGGGCGATCGGGACCGCCTCGCGGATGCGGGACTCGGCGGCGTTGATGGCGTTGGCGACCTCGGTGGCCGTGTCGTCGTGCTGGACCGCGATCTTGGCGGCTACCAGCAGTTCTTCAGGTCCGAGGTGGAGCGTACGCATGTGGATGATGCCGGTGACGGTGTCGCCGTCCACGACCGCGGCCTTGATCTTCTCGACCTGGTCGGTGCCGGCGGCCTCGCCGAGCAGCAGGGACTTGGTCTCGGCGGCCAGGACGATCGCGATGGCGATCAGCAGGATGCCGATGCAGAGGGTGCCGATGCCGTCCCACACGCCGTCACCGGTGCCGATGGCCAGGCCGACGCCTGCGAGGGCGAGGACCAGACCGATGAGCGCGCCGAAGTCCTCCAGCAGGACGACAGGGAGCTCGGGGGCCTTCGCGCGGCGGATGAACTCCGTCCAGGACAGCGCACCGCGGGTCTCGTTGGACTCCTTGATGGCCGTACGGAAGGAGTAGCCCTCCGCGATGATCGCGAAGACCAGGACACCGACCGGCCAGTACCAGGCCTCGATCTCGTGCGGGTGCTTGATCTTCTCGTAGCCCTCGTACACCGCGAACATGCCACCGACCGAGAACAGCACGATGGAGACGAGGAAGGCATAGATGTAGCGCTCGCGCCCGTACCCGAAGGGGTGCTGGGGGGTGGCCTCGCGTTTGGCTTTCTTGCCGCCGAGCAGCAGAAGTCCCTGATTGCCCGAGTCGGCGAGCGAGTGGACGCTCTCCGCGAGCATCGACGACGAGCCACTGAACAGGAACGCCACGAATTTGGCCACTGCAATCGCGAGGTTGGCGCCGAGCGCCGCCACGATCGCCTTGGTTCCGCCTGACGCACTCATGGGTGCCTGGTGTCCCTTCGTTCGGTGCTGCGGCCCCGGCGGCCGCCGTACGGCCGGACATTGTTGCAGTCCCTGGTGCGGACGGTATGTCAGGCCACCACAGTGGCGCGGAACAGCGTGCCCGTGCCGGACACTTCGGTCTTCTCCCCGGCCGGTACGAAGACCGAGTCGCCGGCTGCGAGACCGAGGTCGCCGGCCTGGGGCGCGCCTGCCGTGCAGAGCAGGATCTGAGGGGTGGCCACGGTCAGGTCGACGGGGGCTGCGCCGGGCGAGAGGTCGAAGCGGGAGAGCCGGAACTCGTCGACCGGCGTCTCGTACACCTCTTCGCCGGAGGGCGACGCCTCGGGGCGCAGGACTCCGGGATCGGTCGCCTCGAAGCGGACGATGCGCAGGAGTTCGGGTACGTCGATGTGCTTGGGCGTCAGCCCGCAGCGCAGCACGTTGTCCGAGTTCGCCATGATTTCGACGCCGAGGCCGTCGAGGTAGGCGTGCGGGACTCCGGCGCCGAGGAACATGGCTTCGCCGGGCTGGAGTTGTACGTAGTTCAGCAGCATGGCCGCGATGACGCCGACGTCGCCCGGGAAGTGGTGGGCGATGCGTGCGTACGGGGCGTATGTGCCGCCGAGCCGTTCCGCGGCGGCGGCCGCGGCGGTCACCGTCTCCGTCATCTGTGCCGGGTCCGCGGTGAGGATCGCCGTGAGGACCTCGCGCAGTGCGGCTTCCTCGGGGTGTGCCCGGAGCAGATCGGCGTACGGCTTGAGGGAGTCGACGGAGAGTCCCTCCATCGCCTCGGCCGCCTCGATGGGACTGCGGAAGCCGCACAGGCCGTCGAAGGGGGTCAGCGCGCAGATCAGTTCGGGCTTGTGGTTGGCGTCCTTGTACGTGCGGTGGGGGGCGTCGATCGGGACGGACCGGCGCTCCTCGTCCGCGTAACCCTGCTGTGCCTGGGCGAGGTCGGGGTGGACCTGGAGGGACAGCGGGGCTCCGGCGGCGAGCAGCTTGAGGAGGAACGGGAGACGGGGGCCGAACTTCTCGACGGTGGCCGGGCCGAGTTCGCGGACGGGGTCGGCGGCGATGACGTCAGTGAGGGGCTGCTCGGCGGAGGGCGTGACGGCCGGCGACGTGGCGGCCGGCGCGGAGCCGGTGCGGGTTATCCGGGAGGGGGCGCCAGGGTGGGCGCCCATCCACATCTCGGCCTGGGGCTCGCCGGTGGGGGCGACACCCAGCAGGGCGGGGATGGCTGTGGTGGAGCCCCAGGCGTACGGGCGCACGGTGTTGGAGAGCCGGTCCATGGAGTTCGTCCTCGTGCTTTGTGGGATGCGCGGATCTTGATGGGTGTGCGGGTGGTGCCTTGATGGGTGTGTGTGCGAGTGGTGCGAGTAGCGGGTGGTGCGCGTGGTGCGTGGTGCCGGTGGTGCGTGGTGCGCGTGCCGGTTCGGCCGTTGCCCTGGAGCGTGGCCGTCCGGGTGTCTCAGGCTCGGGCTTCCGAGGCGAGTGCCAGGTAGACGGCGGCGAAGTCGGTGACCGCGAGGAGCTCGGCGAGAGCTTCGAGGCTGCTGCCCTCCTCCGGTTCGAGCTCGCTGATCGGCGTCTCGTGGCCCAGGGCGAGCTCGCGGGCCGCGGGGGCCGCGCTCAGGCCGCCGGTCGGCCGGTCGCGCAGCAGGACGACCCGGGCGTGCAGCGCCTCCGGCTCGTCGACCCGGTCGCGGAAGAACTCGTCGGGGTCGGCGCCGGCGGCGAAGGCCCCGGCCAGCAGGCCCCCGTGGGCCGGGAGCGCCTCGGGGAGTTCGGCGGCGAGAGCGGGCCGGCCCGAGAGCTCGGCCAGGACCGCGGCGAACCTGCGCCCGACCGGGGCCGCGGCCTCGCCCTCGGTCCAGACGAGGGGAAGACTGTCCGCGAGTTCGGCGGCCAAGGTCTTCGCCGGGTTGCTGTACGTCGCGATGGCCGGTCCACAGCGTTCCGCGGTGCGGTCCAGGCGATCGGCGACGCTCTGCAGCGTCTCCGGGGGCGCGGTGACCAGGCCGACCCTGTCGAGCAGCGCGAGCAGCGGGGTGAACAGGGCCCAGAGCGTGCCCGGGCCCGCCGCCGACGTCTCGGCGTCGTACTCGCCGTGCGGGGCGGAAGCCATCGGTACGACGAGGCCGTGCACGCCGTCCACCGCCTCGCGGAGCGGGGACTGCCGTGGGGCCACGGCCACGACGGTGCAGCCGCGGCGGTACGCCTGCTCGGCGACGAGCGCCAGGCCGGGTTCGGAGCCGTCCGCCGTGGCGATGAGCAGCAGGTCGAGGGAGCCGGCCCAGCCGGGCAGCGTCCACCTCATGGCGCCGGCCGCGGGGGCGACGCCTGTCGGGTGGATGCGCGTGACCGGCGCGGACGCTCCGGCGAGGGCGCCGATCAGGTCGGCGACGCCGGATGCGGCGGTGCCGGAGCCCGCGACCAGGACCGCGCGTGGCCGGCCCTCCGGGTTCAGCGCGGTGATCCCGGCCTCCGTCGCGTGCCGGGCTGCGGTACGGACCCTGGCCCCGGCCTCGGCGGCGCCGCGCAGCAGACCGCGGCGGTCGGCTCGGGCCAGGGCTTCCGGGGCGTCGAGCAACGACTCGTCGAGCATGGGGACGGTCCTCCGATCACGTGCTGGTCACCCGGGGTATGAGCCCTTACGCGGGGCGGCGGGCCTCGTCGACGAGGAGGACGGGGATGCCGTCCCGTACCGGGTAGGCCAGGCCGCAGTCCTTACCCGTGCAGACCAGCTCGGGGGTGTCGGCTGCCGACCGGTCGTCGAGGGGGGAGTGGCAGGCCGGGCAGGCCAGGATCTCCAGGAGGCCGGCTTCGAGCGGCATGGGGTGGGTCCCTTCGGGGGGCGCGAGTGCGTGTTCTTGGTCATGGATCGGGCGACGTCAGCCTACCGCTGGGGTGGCGGGGGCGCGGCCTGGCCCGGGGCGCTGGGCGGGGGTGTGGTGGGGGCGATGCGGTGCGGTGCCGGGTGGGGCGGTGCGGTGCGGTGGCGGGTGGGGGCGCAGTGCGGTGCCGGGCGCGGGTGGGGGCGATGCGGTGCGGTGGCGGGTGGGGGCGCAGTGCGGTGCCGGG
>NZ_JBHVWF010000220.1:0-9528 GCF_042882365.1 Streptomyces sp. NPDC058221
TTTAAAATCCCCCGCCGGGGGGGTGTGCCGGCGCCGCCCCCCCACCCCGCCGCCGCCCCCGCCCCGGCCTCCGTCCCCGCTGCTCAGTGGGTCGCGGTGGCCAGTGCGCTGTCGGCCGCGCCGCGCGAGGTGTGCCACAGCGTGGTCACCGGCTCCCACACCCGGATCCCGTGGTCCATGCCCACCGCCGCCGCGCCGAAGGTGACGCCGTAGTGCGAGGGGTCACCGGCCACGGACAGGGTGCGGACCACATGCCCCTCGGCGGTACCGGGTGCCGCCGTACGCACGGCGGCGTACCCGCGCTCGCCGGGCGAGAGTACGTAGGCACCGCTGGTGGCCGGCGGCACGGGCTGGGCCGAGCCGTCCAGACCGCGGAAGGTGACGGTCGGGATCCGGTCCACCACGCAGGTGCTGCCGCCCCGGTTGGTGACGGCGATCCGTGCCACGTTCTGCTGCCCGCCGGGCGAGGCCGAGACCGTGAGGGCCTTCTCCTGGCAGACGCCGGGAGAGGGCGCCGTCCCGGGGGAAGCGGCGCCTGGAGCGGCCGACGCGCCGGTGGCCGTCAGGGCCGCGGCGGCCGTCGCGGTGAGGGCGGCGGTGAGAGCGGAGGACAGGCGCATGATGTTTCTCCCCTTGAATCGACAGCCCGCGGTCGTGGCGGGAAGCCCCGGTGGCCGGTACGGCCGACAGGGACATTCTGGACGGTATGCCACGTTCTTGGCGATAGGTCGGACATATCGGTTCAGTATCCGTCGATCGGGCGCCACTGCCGCCGGCCCCGCACCGTGCGAGCCGGTCCTCCTACCGCGCCCGCACCGTGGCCATCACCTCGCGGTCCGGCTGCAGCGTCAGGGTCGGCACGGGGCTGACCGTGCCCGGATCCACGTCCAGCTCGAAACGGCGCGCGAGCACCGCCAGAATCAGTACCGCCTCGACCATCGCGAACCGCGTGCCCAGGCAGACCCGAGGGCCCCCGCCGAACGGGAACCAGGCGTACTCCGCGATCGCGTCGCCGGCGTCCGCGTCCCAGCGCTCGGGGCGGAACTCCTCCGGCTGCGGGAACCAGCGCTCGTCACGGTGTGTGGCCCACTGGCTGCTCCACACCCTGGTGCCCTCCGGCATCGGTATGCCCCCGATCTGCGCGCCCTCCTTCGCAACCCCGGTGACCAGCCAGATCGTCGGGTACAGCCGCAGCGTCTCCTTGACCACCGACTGGGCGTACGTCAGTCGCGCGTAGTCGTCGAACTCCGGCTCGCGGTCGCCGAGTACCCGGTCCAGTTCCTCGTTCAGTGCGGCGCGTGCCCCGGCGTTGCGGGAGAGCAGGTACCAGGCCCACACCAGGGTCGAGCTCGTCGTCTCGTGGCCGCCGATGTAGAGCGTGACCGTCTCGTCGCGGATCTCCTGGTCCGTGAGCTGTGCGCCGCTCTCGTCGACCGCGGTGAGCAGCCGGCTGAGCAGGTCGGGGCGCTCGTCCCCGCCGTCGCGGTGCCGGGCGACGACGCGGCCCACCTCGGCGTCGATGACCGCGGCGGCCTTCCTGATCCTGGCCCGCCCCGGCGTCGGTACCCAGTCCGGCAGCAGTGCGCCGATCCCCGCGAACTCCTTGCCGATCTCCGCCTGGGCCACGTCCATGGCCCGGCCCATCGCCTCGGCGTCGGCCGGTGTGTCGACGCCGAAGATCGTACGGACGGCGATCCGCTGCGTCAGCGCCGCCATCTCGCGCTTGACGTCGATGCGTTCGCCGCCCGACCAGGTGTCGGCCAGCTCCACCGTGCTGCCGGCCATGGTCGCCGCGTACGACCGCACCTGCTTGGGCCGTACGGAAGGCTGCACCAACGACCGTTTGCGCCGCCACTCGCTCCCGCGCGCCACGACGACGCCGTTGCCCATCACGGTACGGAACGCGATCCCGAGGGCCGGCTGGTCGAAGGTGCGTTCCGTCTCGGTGAGCAGTTCGCCTATGCACTCCGGATCGGCCACGAACACACAGGAGTTGGGGCCGAAGCGCCATCGGACCAGGTCCCCGTGGCCGCGCAGCCGCTCGAAGAACGCGAGGGGGTTCCTGGCGAACTGCGGCATGTTCCCCAGGAACGGCAGCCCCTTCGGGCCCGGCACGATCCGGTGGGCGCGCGGCTCGGCATCGACGGCCGGTCCGGTCTCCGTGGACATATAGGGTCTCCGCTCCCTGGTGGCGCGCCACGGTCGGCGCGCGGCGAAAAACGACTCGGGTGGGTCCGCCTGCCAGTATTTCGTCACCGGCCTTGCGGAGTAGGTGAGTTGTCGAGAGTAGCCGCGCCGACTGGCTGGGCATCGGCCCGGTCCTGGATGCCACCAGGCTCTCCGACGACTACGGGGACCGGCTGCGGTTCACGGGGGCGTTCGTCGGCGTGTGTGCCCAGGACCTGGCGGGAACCGGGGCCGTTGCCGATTTCGACCGGTTCGAGCTCCGGGACCTCTGAGGTACTCAGCAGCCCCCGCGTTTGCCTATAGGTATTAGGCGTAGGCATAATGGCTGATGGTTAATGAAGGGGAGACCATGGCGCGTGCAGGACTGACCGCGGAACGACTGACTCGGGCCGGAGCGGAGCTGGCCGACGAGGTCGGCTTCGACGAGGTGACCGTCTCCGCGCTCGCCCGGCGCTTCGACGTCAAGGTCGCGAGTCTGTACTCGCACCTGAAGAACTCCCATGACCTCAGGACCAGGATCGCGCTGCTCGCCCTGGAGGAGATGGCCGACAGGGGCGCCGCCGCGCTGGCGGGCCGGGCGGGCAAGGACGCCCTGGGCGCCTTCGCGGACGTCTACCGCGACTACGCCCGGGAGCACCCCGGCCGTTACGCGGCGGCTCAGCTGAAGCTCGACCCGGAGGCGGCGGCTGCCAGTGCCGGTGTCAGGCACTCGCAGATGACACGGGCGATCCTGCGCGGCTACGACCTGACCGAGCCCGACCAGACGCACGCGGTACGGCTGCTGGGCAGCGCATTCCACGGTTACGTCAGCCTGGAGATGCAGGGGGGATTCAGCCACAGCGCCCCCGACTCGCAGGAGAGCTGGTCGCGGATGCTGGACGCCCTCGACGCACTGCTGCGGAACTGGCCCGCGCCCTGAACCGCGTTCCGGGCAGCACCTTCCACCATCGCGTTCCGTTCCGAGCAACAGGCAGAGACATGAGCACTGAATCCGACCTCATCACCACGCCCGTCACCGCCGCCCTCCTGCGCGGGGCACTCGACCTGGAGCGCACCGAGCACGGGGTGCGACCGCACCGGCTGCCCGCCCGGGCCCGTGCGCAGTGCGCCGACGGACAGCTGGCCATGGCGGAGGCGCAGCCCTCCGGCGTACGGCTGGTGTTCCGTACCCGGGCCACCACCGTCGAGCTGGACGCTCTCCGCACCAAGACGGCCTACGCGGGTGCCCCGCCCCGTCCGGACGGCGTGTACGACCTGCTCGTCGACGGCCGCCTCGCGGGCCAGGAGAAGTCGACCGGAGGCAACGTCCTCCTGGTCGACATGACCGCCGGGTCCGTGGACACCCGGCCCGGCCCGGTCGGCACCGTCCGGTTCGCCGGGCTGTCCGAAGGCGTCAAGGACATCGAGATCTGGCTGCCGTACAACGAGACCACCGAGCTCGTCGCCCTGCGCACCGACGCTCCCGTCGAGCCGGCTCCGGACCGGGGCCGCAAGGTGTGGCTGCACCACGGCAGTTCGATCAGTCACGGCTCCGACGCCGCGAGCCCCACCACGACCTGGCCCGCACGCGCCGCCTCCCTCGGCGGGGTGGAACTCATCAACCTGGGCCTGGGCGGCAGCGCCCTGCTCGACCCGTTCACCGCCCGCGCGATGCGCGACACCCCCGCAGACCTGATCAGCGTCAAGATCGGCATCAACCTCGTCAACACCGACCTGATGCGGGTGCGTGCCTTCACCCCGGCGGTGCACGGATTCCTCGACACCATCCGTGAAGGACATCCTGATGTCCCGCTCCTGGTGGTCTCGCCCGTCCTGTGCCCGATCCACGAGGACACCCCCGGTCCCAGCGCCCCGGACTTCAGCAACCTCAGCGAGGGCAGGCTCCGGTTCGTCGCCGCGGGCGACCCCGCGGAACGGGCCGCCGGGAAGCTGACGCTCAACGTCATCCGGGACGAACTCAGCCGCCTCGTGGAGCAGCGCTCGGCCGACGACCCGAACCTGCACTACCTCGACGGCCGCAGCCTCTACGGCGAGGCGGACTTCGCTGAACTCCCGCTGCCGGACCAGCTCCACCCGGACGCGGCCACACACAGCCGGATGGGCGACCGCTTCGCGGAGCTCGCCTTCGCGCCCGGCGGGCCGTTCGCGGCCGACCGCGCCTCCTGATCAGGAACACACCCCTGGAGCAACCGGTGCCGGCTCACAGCCCCTCCCGCATCCTCGTCTTCACCCGCACCACGGACTACCGCCACGACTCGATCCCGGACGGGGTCGCCGCGTTCCGGGCTCTCGGCGCGGAGTACGGCTTCGGCGTGGACGCGACGGAGGAGCCCGGGGTGTTCGAGGACGGGCTGCACGCGTACGCGGCGGTGGTCTTCCTCTCCACCAGCGGGGAGGTCCTCACACCGGCCGGACGGGCGGGACTCCAGGCGTACTGTGCGGCGGGCGGTGGCTTCATGGGGGTGCACGCGGCCGCCTGCACGGAGTACGGCTGGCCGTTCTACGGCGACCTGCTGGGCGCACGTTTCGACCGGCACCCCGCGTTCCAGCCGGGCACCCTCGTCATCGAGGACCGCCAGCACCCGGCCACCGCACACCTGGGCGCCACCTGGGAATTCGCCGACGAGTGGTACGACTTCCGGGACAGCCCGCGCGGCCGGGTGCGGGTGCTCGCCTCCGCCGACGAGTCCTCCTACGAGGGCGGCCGCACCGGACCCGACCACCCGCTCGTCTGGACGCATGAGCACGGCGGGGCCCGGGTGTTCTACACCGCCCTCGGGCACGCCCGTGAGGCCTACGCGGACTCGGCTTTCCGCGCCCATCTCCTGGGTGGGCTACGGCATGTGACGAATCGTCACACGCGTTGAACCCGGGCGGCGCGGGCCGTCGGCCGGTCCGGGGGTCCCGGGTCCGGCCGACGGCGCGTCGTCAGACGCCCGGCGGGACCCGGGAGGGGCGTCCGTTGCCGCGGGTCAGCGAGTAGCCGAAGACGGCCGCGAAGGCGCCCAGCACCCCACCGCCGACGGTCCACAGCCAGCGGTCCGTCCACCAGCCGGAGGCCCAGCCGTCCTCGGGCTCACCGGCGAGCGGCACCGGCGTGGCCGACGCGCCTTCGGCGGCCTGCTCGACGGATGACACCCCGGGCACCAGCGGCTTCGCGAGCGAGCCGTCGACGTCCCCGGCGCCGCCCTTGCCGGCCGAGGTGACCTCGACCTCCGTCCGCACCGGCAGTCCGAGATCCGCCGACGGCAGATCGACGACCGTGAGCCGGACGTAGTAGCTGCCGGGCAGCGGGTCGTTGGCCCATGGCTCGGACCAGGCCCTGACGGTACGCAGGACACAGGTGAGCTCGACCGTGGTGGCGTCGGCCGCGGCCTTGCCGGTCTGTTTGCCGTACATGCACGCCTGGCGGCGGCGCAGCCCGTCGTACACATCGACCTGCCAGGTCGACGCACCGTGCCGGGCGGTGGCCTCGGGCAGGGTGACCTTCGCCTTGACGGTGGGCCGTTGGCCCGCGTCCGCCGGGAACACCCAGTACAGGTAGTCGCCCGTGGAACCCCCGGCGGTGGCGGTCTGGTTCTGCTGGATGGCGGTGGCGGTACGGAAGGCGGTGCCCGCCTCCGTGGGGCCGGAGCCGTCGCCGGAGGCGCTGGGGCCCGGGCTCGCCGACGCGTCGTCCGCGACGGCGGCCCCCGCCCCGGTCAGGAGGGCGAGGCCGGTCAGCAGGGCACCCGCTAGTACACGTGTCGTACGGATCATCGGTTGGTCCTCCATACGGCGATGCGCCAGCGCGAGATCCAGCCGGTCAGCAGGCCCGCCACCAGTCCGGTGAGAACCAGCACGCCGAGCAGCCACCAGCCGCGGCCGAGGCCGAACGCGGCGACGTCGGCCGCGTTGTCGGGGCCGTCCACCACGTCGACGGTGAGCTCGACCGGCATACCGGGGGAGGTCTTCACCGAGGCGGGTGCGGAGAATGAGTTGCTGACCTGGAGACAGACGGTCTCCGCGGCCGGCTCGGCGTCGTCGTCCGTGTCCTGATCCGGCTTCGGGTAGCGCAGCCCGGACGAGATGGCGTCGGTGCGCCCGGTGCCGGACTCGGAACCTCTGACGATCTCCCGGCCGTGCACGGTCACCGCTCGCAGCAGCATCCCGTAGTCGTTGTTGACGGCGCGGTCCGCGGAGACACTCACCGAGGCGCGCAGCTCCTGGCCGGGCTTCACGGCGACCCGGTACCAGCGATGCTCGCCGAACCTCTCACGGTCGGTGTAGAGGCCGGCCTTGAGCTCGGGTGCGTCGGTGCACTCGGCGGCGCCCTCGGTCGCCACCGGTGTGACGACGGGCTCGGCCGCCCGGTCGACCAACTGCGTCACTCGGCCGGAGAGTTCATCGGTGTGCTGGACAGCCGTGTAGGTGCCGCCGGTGGCCTCGGCGATACAGGTCAGCTGCTTGCGGATCTTCTCGTTCGGCACCAGGCCGAGGGTGTCGATGACCAGGTGGATGCCGCGTGCGGCGATGTCGCGGGCCACCTCGCACGGGTCGAGCGGGCCGCAGGTGTCCTCGCCGTCGCTGATCAGCACGATCCGGCGGGTGGAGTCGCCGCCCTCCAGATCGTCGGCGGCGCCCAGCAGCGCGGGTCCGATCGGGGTCCAGCCGGTGGGTGCCAGGGTGGCGACCGCGGTCTTGGCCTCGGTGCGGTCGAGCGGGCCGACCGGGTAGAGCTGCTTGGTGTCCTTGCAGCCGACCTTGCGGTCGTCGCCCGGGTAGTCGGCGCCGAGCGTGCGGATACCGAGCTGCACCTGCTCGGGCACCGCGTCGAGCACCTCGTTGAACGCCTGCTTCGCCGCGGTCATCCGGGACTGGCCGTCGATGTCACGGGTCCGCATGGAGCCGCTGACGTCGAGCACCAGCTCGACCTTGGGGGACGCTTCGGTGGGGGTTTCATCGGCCGCGGCGGGGAGGGCCGAGCCGAGCCCGGCGGTCAGGGTGGCGAGCAGAATACCCACCCCGACCGTCAGTCTTCTTCTTATGATCATCGCCGGATAGTAGTGAACATCAGTTCGCTATCCAAAACCGGTGCACCGGCCGGCGCGCGTATTTGTGCGGCCCGTGCGACGGAATGTGACAGCAGGTCAGGGCCCGGCCGGTCTCCCGGCCGCGCGGCTCAGTCCCGCGGCCGGTCGGCGCCCAGCAGGGGGCCGGCCGCCCGGTCCAGTACCGAACCGATCCGGGCCCAGGCCGTCAGGTCCCGTTCCACCGCCTCCAGTTGCAGAGCCTCGCCGGTGTCCCAGCCGGTGGCGACCGTCACCGGGTCCGTGCCCGTGGCGGCCGATGCCGCGAGCGCGGCCGCGCCCACCGCGACCAGTTCGCCGCTCGACGGCACGGTCACCGGCCGGCCGGAGAGGCGCCGGACCGTCTCCACCCACTGACGGCCCTGGGCGCCGCCGCCGATCAGCAGCAGCGGCCGGGCGGCCACCTCGGGATCGTCGGGGTCGAGCCCGCAGGCCCGCAGCAGTGCGTCGAGTGCCCGCAGCACGGTGAAGACCGCGCCCTCGTAGGCGGCGCCCAGGAGCTGCTGGGGGGTGGTGTCGTGCCGCAGTCCGGTCAGCAGGCCGGCGGAGGTGGGCAGATCGGGGGTGCGTTCGCCGTCCAGATAGGGCAGAAGCACGGCCTCGCCGCCGGGGGCGGCGTCGGCGCGGTCCAGACCGAGCAGTTCGGCGACCTTGTCCACGGCGAGCGTGCAGTTGAGGGTGCAGGCCAGCGGGAGGTACGTCCCGTCGGCAGAGGCGAAGCCGGAGAGTGCGGCCGATGCGGGCCTGGTCCGGGAGGCGGCGAAGACCGTGCCGGAGGTGCCGAGACTGAGGACGGGGTGGTCGAGGAGCCCGGCGCCGCCGAGCCCGAGGCCGACGGCGGCGCTCATGTTGTCACCGGTGCCGGCGGCGACGGCGATACCGGCAGGCAGCCCGAGCGCCTCGGCGGCCCCGGCCGTCAGCGATCCGATGCGGGCCGCACCGCTGGCAGCCACCTCCGGCAGCAACGCGGGTTCGATACCGAGGAGTTCGAGCAGCTCGGGGTCGTAGGCGCCGGTGGCGGTGGAGTACCAGCAGGTGCCGGACGCGTCGCCGGGGTCGGTGACGGCCCGGCCGGACAGCCGCTCGGTCAGGAAGTCGTGGGGCAGCCGGATGGCCGCGGCCGCGGCGGCGTTCTCCGGCTCGTTCTCCCGCAGCCACTGCCATTTCGACGCCGTCATCGCGGCCACCGGAACCGATCCGGTGCGTGCGGTCCAGGCCTCCGCCCCGCCCAGCGCCGTGGTGAGGGCGGCGGCCTGCGGAGCGGAGCGGGTGTCGTTCCACAGGAGCGCCGGGCGCAGCGGGCGGCCCGTGCCGTCGAGGACGACCAGCCCGTGCTGCTGTCCGGCGACGGCGATCCCGGTGACGGCGGCGGCGGGGACACCCGACTCCTTGAGCCCGGCGGCGACCGCGTCGCGCAGCGCCTGCCACCACACCTCGGGGTCGCTTTCGCGCGCCCCGGCCTCCCCCGTGACGACATGCGGGGCGCGGCCGACGGCGAGCAGCCGGCCGGTGCCGGTGTCGACGAACGCCGCTTTGGTGGACTGGGTGGAGCTGTCCACACCGATGACGACGGCAGGCGGCGGCATGGCTGACCTCATTCTCTGGCTTCAGGGTTCCCGGGCTGTGGACTCTCGGCCACAGATATTTGGTCGTGCGACGAACAAATTACGTGATCGAAGTCGCGTGCCATAGGGGTCGACGTCGATTTCCGGTGACGGCGTGGATTTCCGGTGAGGGGGGTTACGTCCTCGGGGAGGTCCGTGCATGATTAGTCATGACACTGAACAAATTGAGGTTCGGCCGCCCGACCGGCTACGGACCCATGGCACCGAAGGCGGATGGACCATGACCGAAGGCTTCACCCCCACCCCGCAGGACAGGTTCACCTTCGGTCTGTGGACCGTGGGCTGGCAGGGGCGGGACCCGTTCGGCGACGCGACCCGGGAGGCGATCGACCCGGTCGACTCCGTGCAGCGCCTCGCGGAGCTCGGTGCGTACGGTGTGACGTTCCACGACGACGACCTGATCCCCTTCGGCTCTTCGGACTCCGAGCGCGAAGGCATCGTGAAGCGGTTCCGCCAGTCGCTGGACGCGGCCGGTCTCAAGGTGCCGATGGCGACGACGAACCTCTTCACGCATCCGGTGTTCAAGGACGGCGGCTTCACGTCCAACGACCGTGACGTGCGCCGGTTCGCGCTGCGCAAGGTCATCCGCAACATCGACCTCGCGGTCGAGCTGGGTGCCGAGACGTATGTGGCCTGGGGCGGCCGTG
>NZ_JBHVWF010000221.1:0-9493 GCF_042882365.1 Streptomyces sp. NPDC058221
CCGGTGGTTGGGCTTCTCGTTCTGTGGGGCGTGCGGCGCGCCGCGGCGGCCCCCCACGCCGACCGGGCCTGTGGTGGTGCCGTGGCGAACGGGTCGAGCGCACCCGCAGGTGGCCGTCCGGCATGGTGTGCGGCTCTGCATGGCACACCCTGCGTGCCACGTCTGCCCGGCGACTGGAGGGCGCCCGGCGTGGTGGAAGGCGCCATCTGGTCTTCATTGGTAACGGACTGTACGCACCGGGTGGGGTTTTCCGGAGCAGAGATACCGTCGACAGGGTCACGCTCGGGGGCCCGACTGATGTCGGCCCCCTGCAGCAGGCGTTGACGGCTGCTTCGAACTGCTCGCCGGTCCGGGGACGACTGCCGGACGGAGCCCAGAGCGGTCCTGCCAGGGTGCCTGTGGAACGCGGGTGCCGCCGGCGGCCACGAAACCCTGGGTCTCACTCGCGGCCGGCCCGCGTGGCGGGCCGACGCGTTCTCTCTCAGATGCGGGCAGCCGCTGCGGCGACGATCCAGTTCCTGAACTCGACGGCGTAGTGCCGAAGGTGGTGCTCCAGGACCTCGTCCGGGCACGTGACGGGGAAGTACACCGTCAGGTTCGCCGTGAAGCCTTCGTCGGTGTCACCGAACTGGATCAGCGCCCGCCCGACGACCGTGCCGTCGGCCAGGAAGAGGTTCGAGGACATCTTGCGCGGGAACTCGGATTCCGGGAGGAGTTCCGCCGCGTCCGTGGCCCAGGTCAGGGCTGCCGTTCCCCACCCGCCCATGTAGAAGTCGGCGACGTGGGGACCGATGTTCTCCACCACGCGCGCTCCGATGGAATCGGTGCCCATCACGTAGTGCTCGGGGTGCGCCGCGAGGAGGGGGCCCTCGTCGCCCGCGAACGCCTTGTCCATCCAGTCCAGGAACGCACCTGAGGTGAGACCCTGCGCCGTGAGCACCGTCGTGCCGGCCTTGAAGTTTCCGTCGGACGTGCGAGCGCTCTCGCGCAGGAAGGCGTTGCCTTCCTCGATGTCCTCGGCCAGGAGGTCGAGCAGCCCCTGGCGTCCCAGCCGCGCCCTGTAGCGGTCAAGGGCGCGGCGCGCGTAGAACAGCTCGAAGTCGTCGATGCTGCCACCGGTGGGCCCTGACGTAAGCGTCACGGTCACGGGCGATGACGTCTGGTTGCCGGTCATTCTCGAACCTCCATAGAATGCGAATGTGAATTCATGTTCGCATTAGGTTACGCGCAGGAGTGAGTCACTTGTCAAGAGAACCTGCTGAGGCTGTCGCCGATACCATGCGTGACATGACCGAGGAGCCAGATCGCCCACCGCTCTACCGAGAGCCCCGGCAGGCGCGCAGCGCGGCGACCTTGGCTCGCGTACTGCAGGCGGCCGAGGAGATCGCCTCCTCGACCGGCCTGGAGGAAATGACGATCTCCGGTGTCGCGGAGCGTGCCGGTGTCTCGGTCGGCACGATCTACCGTCGCTTCGACGACAAGGAGCAGCTGGTCACCGCCCTGGCCGAGCGGATGCTGGAACGCCGCGAGGGGTACGTCGCCGAGCGGCTGCGCGCGGCCGAGCCGTCGCTCTCCGGCGTCATGGACACCTATGCGCACGCGCTGCTGCAGTCCTTCGCCGAGGGCAATAAGCTCTTCCCCGAGCTGCTGCGCGCACGGGGGGCCAAGGCGCTGGACCGCGGGGCCCAAGCCATCACCGAAATCCACCGCCTCCTGATCGAAGCCGCAACCCCCTATGCCGACCGGATCCGGCGCTCCGACCCGCAGGCAGCCCTGGACGCCGCCGCCCGCGCGCTCCTCGGTGCCTGCTTCCATAACTCGGTGCGCCCAGACCCCATCATCGGCGAGGTCGCTCTGCGCCGGTACGCGGACGAACTCGGCGACATGGCGATGGCCTACCTCGTCACTCTCGACCGCGACCACACTGCCCGCTCCTGAGTCACCGGCGGAGCCAAGGCGGGCTTCAGGGGCTGGCGGGTCACGTCGGGCTCGGCAGAGGCTATGTCGTGAGTGCTCGTTCCTTCCGCACAAGAACTAACAGGAGGTCCGGGTCGGTGCGTGAGGTCGCACTGGTTCGGCACGTTTCACCCCGGGTCCGGCCTGCCGGAGTGGGCCCTCTGTCCCATTCTGCCGTAGCGCCAACGGGCATGACCGAAGCGGGCGCAGGAGGCTCGCTGCCGATCCGACGGGCCTCCTGCGCCGACTGCTTCGGCCTGATCGCGCGGGTTGCGAACATGGTCGACGAGTTGAGGCCGCGGCAATTCGGTGAACGCAAACCCGGCAGATGGTGCAGGGCTCTGCTGAGGTGACGCCGACGGAACGCGCGATTCGTTCGCTGTCGCGCCCCGGTTGACCTGGGGGTTGTGTCAAATCGCGTGCTGGAGTGAGGACTTGGCGGCTGGCGCACATCGAGGCGAGTCGCGAGGAGCCGCTCCAGTGGCGGGCGGCCGGTCGTGTCGGGTTCCAAAGTTGTTTGTGGCCGCGAACGTAGACGCATCTGTGAGACGGGCGTAGAACTACGCCAGCGATCGATTGCGTTGCAAATTGGTGGCTTCTGTTGGAAACAACTGGGACGGGGCAGGCGAGAACCCGCTCCGGCTGCATACCCGGCCGGCCCACCGTCCCTCGGCTCACATCATTCACGCCATGGAGGCATCATGTCGGCTGTCGACCCGGACAGAGACGTCGTCACGCCCACCCATACACGCAGGAGTCTGCTCAGGGGTGTGGGCGCCGCTGGACTGACCGTGGCCGCCGGTGGTCTGCTCGCCGCCTGTGGAGACGACTCGGAATCCAGTGACTCAGGAAAGTCGTCGGGCCCCGTGGCGGGCAGCACGGTCACCTTCGGATCGAACTACTCCGACCCGGCGACCAAGGAGGCGTTCGCCGCGCTGACTGACTCCGCGACGACGTCGACCAAGGTGAAGGTAAAGATCAACACTGTTGACCACAACTCCTTCCAGCAGAACATCACCAGCTATCTGCAGGGCACTCCGGACGACCTCTTCACATGGTTCGCCGGATACCGCATGCAGTACTTCGCGGCGCAGGGACTCGCCGCGCCGCTCGATGACGTGTGGGAGAAGATCGGTGGCAACTTCGGCCCTGTCGCCAAGAAGCTCTCCACCGGCCTCGACGGCCATCAGTACCTGGTGCCCCTGTACAACTACCCGTGGGTTGTCTTCTACAGCAAGAGCCTGTTCAAGAAGAACGGCTACTCGGTGCCGACCACGTGGGACGCGTACCTGGCGCTGTGCAAGAAGATGAAGTCCGACGGCCTCATCCCCATCGCGTTCGGTGAGAAGGACGGCTGGCCGGCCCTGGGCACGTTCGACATCCTCAACATGCGGATCAACGGCTACGACTACCACGTCAAGCTGATGAAGCACGAGATCGCGTGGACCGATCAGGGCGTGAATACGGTCTTCCAGCACTGGGCGGAAATGATGCCCTACGTGCAGAGCGGCGCGAACGGCCGGACCTGGCAGGACGCGGCCAAGACTCTGGAGTCCAAGAAGGCCGGGATGATGTTCCAGGGCACCAACCAGGTGGCCGCACAGTTCGTCAGTGACAAGGCGGACCTGGACGACCTGGACTTCTTCCCCTTCCCCGCGATCAATCCGAAGTGGGGCCAGGACTACATGGACGCGCCCGCCGACGGCTTCATGCTCAGCGACAAGGCCAAGAACCCCGCTGCGGCCAAGGCTGTCCTGGAATACATCGGCACGGGCGCGGCCGAGGCCGAATACCTCAAGACCGACCAGTGGGACGTCGGTCTGGCCAAGGGCCTGAAGATGCCGACGTACAACGCCATCCAGAAGAAGTCGGTGGCCGAGATCGCCAAGTGCAAGGCCGTCGGCCAGTTCATGGACCGGGACGCAGATCCCGCCATGGCCACCGCGATGATCTCCCTCGTCCAGAAGTTCGTCGGCGACCCCAGCACGAGCGGCATCGCGTCTCTGCAGAAGAACGCCGAGTCCCAGGCGAAGGCGATCTACACCGGATGAGCACAGTCACCCGCACTCATCGGTTGCCGGCGCCGCCCGGTCGCCCGCCCGCCCGGCGGAAGCGCCAGGGGCCGCGGCGGCTGCGGCACCTGAGCACCTCCGACCGCGTGGTCGTCGCCCTGATGCTCGGCATCCCCCTGCTGCTCAGCCTGGCCTTCGTGTGGGCCCCGGCGCTCGGCACCGTACTGCTGTCGTTCACCCGGTGGAACGGCGTCGGCGACCTGCACACCAAGGCATGCGACCCGGCCCTGCCCTCCATCCTGAACAACGGGTGTGTGAACGGCGTCCAGAACTACCACCAGGCCGCCACCAACTACCCGGAGTTCTGGCCCGCAGTCCAGCACAACTTCATCTGGCTCGCGGTCTTCGTCGTGATCGCCACCCCGCTCGGGATGGTGTTCGCGGTTGTCATCGACCGCGGCATCAGCGGCAGCCGCATGTACCAGAGCATCCTGTTCCTGCCGGTCATGCTCTCGCTGGCCCTTGTCGGCATCATCTGGGAGTTCATGTACTCGCAGAACTACGGCGTGATCAACACCGTCATCGGCCGCGCCGGGGACAACAACGCCATCGACTGGCTCGGCGACCCGGACCTCAACCTGTGGGCCGTTCTCCTGGAGGCCACCTGGCGGCAGGCGGGGTACGTGATGGTCCTGTACCTCGCGGGCCTCAAGGCCGTCGATCCGACCCTTCGCGAGGCCGCCCGGATGGACGGTGCCAACGCCTGGCAGACGTTCTGGAGGGTTGTCTTCCCCGTGATGAGACCGATCAACGTCGTCATCATGGTGATAACCGTCATCGAGTCGCTCCGTGCCTTCGACCTCGTCTACATCACCAACAAGGGCATCAACGGTCTGGAGCTGCTGTCGGTCCTGGTGACCTCCAACATCGTCGGCGAGACCCAGCGGGTCGGCTTCGGCTCCGCCCTCGGTGTCGTACTGCTCCTGATCTCGCTGGTGCCGATCTGCCTCTTCCTCCGCCAGACGTTCCGCAGGGAGGGAACACAGTGAGTCCGACGACGCTGCCGAGGGGCGCGACACCGGCGCGCGACGTCCGGCCGACGCGACCACGGGGCCAGGTCCTCTCGCAGGTCTTCCTGGTCAGCGCGTCCGTGCTGTGGCTGCTGCCGATCCTGTTCGCGCTGTACATCGCGGTCCGCCCGTACGCCGACACCCGCAAGCACGGATACGTCTCGCTGCCGCACAGCCTGACGCTGAGCAACTTCGGCGACGCGTGGTCCCAGGCGAACATGGGCCGGTTCTTCTGGAACTCGATCCTGATCACGGTGCCGGCGGTCGTCATCGTGCTCGCACTGGCTGCCGGTGCGGCGTTCGTCCTGACCCGGGTGAACATCAAGGTGAACGTTGCCCTGCTCATCCTGTTCACGGCGGGGAACCTGCTGCCCCAGCAGGTGATCATCACGCCGCTGTTCCGGATGTACCTGAAGATCCCGCTGCCCTCGTTCCTCAGCGACAGCGGCCTGATGTACAACTCCGCCTTCGGCCTCATCACCATCAATGTGGCCTTTCAGCTGGGATTCTGCGTCTTCGTGCTCAGCAACTACATGAAGTCGATCCCAGGGGAGATGTACGAGGCCGCGCTGGTGGACGGAACGAGCCTGTGGACCCGCTTCTGGCGCCTCACGCTCCCGTTGTGCCGTCCCGCCCTGGCCGCTCTGGCCACTCTGCTGACGACCTGGATCTACAACGACTTCTTCTGGGCCATCACGCTGATGTCGTCCGGCGACAAACGCCCGGTCACCTCCGCGCTGGCGAACCTCCAGGGGCAGTTCGTGAGCAACCAGAACCTCATCGCCGCCGGTGCCATGATCGCCGCTGTCCCGACCCTGGTGGTCTACGTCCTTCTGCAGAAGCAGTTCATCTCAGGGCTCTCCCTCGGAGCCAGCAAGGGCTGAGCGCCGGCACGTCGGGCCGTCGGAACGCTGCCCCGCATCCGCGCGGACGGTGTCCCGGTGGCGACCCCAAGACAGGCGCGTTCTCCCGAACAAACACTGATCACCCCATTTCGCGCCGTCGTGGGCAAGGCATGAACGAGGCCCGGCGCCGGGTACCAGGGCGAGAAGGGGAACTTCCGTGATCCTGCACGGCGCCGCAGGACACCCGCTCCCAGGAACGAGGATGAGGACACATGAAATCTCGATGGCTGGTGATGGCGCTCGCTCTCACCGTCGGCACCGGACTGGCGGCGCCGCAGGCGTTGGGGTCGCCGAAGGAGGCGCCCCCAACGGCAGCGCAGGCCGCGAAGAACGTGGTGGACGCGGCGCCGATGCTGGACAACGGTCTGGCGGTCGACGCACCGCTGATGGGCTGGAGCGGCTGGGGGTTCCTGCAGCGGGATCCCACAGCAGGGAAGTTCAAGGCGCAGGTCGACGCCCTCGTCTCCAGCGGGCTGAAGGACCTCGGCTACAACTACGCCAACATGGACGACTTCTGGTACAAGTGCCCCGGAAGCCAGGGCCCTGACGTGGACGCCAACGGCCGCTGGGTGACGGACGGATCACTGTTCCCGGGCAGTGGTTCCAAGGACGGCATGGAGACCCTCGCCGACTACGTACACGGCAAGGGCCTCAAGTTCGGCCTGTACGTCACGCCGGGCATTTCCGCTCAGGCGGTGGAGAAGAAGACGAAGATCAAGGGCACGTCGTACACCGCGGATCAGATCGCCACGTCGAGCAGCGCGAGCAACTTCAACTGCAAGGGCATGCGGAACATCGACTTCAGCAAGCCCGGGGCACAGGAGTTCATCGACTCCTGGGCGGACCAGTTCGCCGGCTGGGGCGTGGACTACCTGAAGCTGGATGGAGTCGGCCCGTCGAAAACGGCCGATGTCACGGCCTGGTCCAAGGCATTGGGGCAGACCGGTCGTCCGATTGCGCTGAACCTGTCTGCGAGCCTCTCGGCCTCGAACGGTGCCACATGGTCGAAGCTGGCCAACTCCTGGCGAATCGACGGTGACATCGGTGCCAGCCCGAAGGGCCAGAGCTTCCCGCTCACCAGCTGGGCGAACGTATCCAAACGATTCGACGACGCGGCCAAGTATCAGCCGTACGCGGGGAAGGGGGGATGGAACGACCTGGACTCGTTCGGTGTCGGCAACGGTGACAACGACGGCATCACCCCGCCGCAGCGCCAGACGAACATGGCGCTCTGGGCGCTGGCCGGATCCCAGTACATGCTGGGTGCCGATCTGACGCATCTCGACCCGGGCGACAAGGCGCTGCTGGCCAACAAGCGGCTCATCGCGATCGACCAGGACGGCATTCCTGCCTCCCGGGTGATCAAGAGTGGCAACGAGCAGGTCTTCGCCAAGCGTGAGAAGAACGGCACGTGGTACATCGGTGTGTTCAACACCGACACCTCGTCCAGTCACACCTTCAGTCTCCCGCTGGCGCAGCTCGGGCTCAGCGGCTCGGCGAAGATCACCGACGTGATCAACAACGACAAGCCGCTGGGTACCGTCAGCACGTACACCACCAGCGTGGCCCCCGGTGGAGTCGCCCTCATCGCGGCGGTCCCCACCTCCGGGACAGGCGGCACCGGTGCCCTGGTCAGCGCCCAGTCCGGCAAGTGCGTCGACACCGACGGTGGCAACGTCTACCTTTCCGGCACCAAGGAGCAGATCTGGGACTGCAACGGCGGCCTCAACCAGCAGATCTCACCCACCTCCACCGGTGAACTGCGCACTATGGGTGCCACGGAATGCCTGGACGTCTTCGAGAACGGGACCACGCCCGGAACGAAGGTCTCGCAGTGGAACTGCCACGGTGGGACGTCTCAGAAGTGGACCGTGAAGAGCGATGGCACCATCGTCGCGCAGAAGTCCGGCCTGTGCCTGGACGTGAAGGGTGCCAAGACCGCGAACGGCACCGAGCTGCAGTTGTGGACCTGCAACGGCGGAGCGAACCAGAAGTGGAGCTGGGACCAGCACTGACTCCGGCCGGATCCAGCCGAAGGGCCCCCAGGTGCTCCGGCCGCCGGCCGGGGCACCATCGGATGTGGCGTCAGCCCTCGGGGGACGCCCATGAGGGCCGAACTCGCTCTCGGCCGACTCCGGCGCGACGGGCGGACTGGCCACAGGAGTGCTGCCCATGTCGAAGGGCATTCGACATGGCAACAGGAACAAGGTTGCCGCGGGCTTCGCCATAGTGTGGCCGTGCCGTTCATAGCGGGCTACGGAATGCGCACTGATTTCATCGCGTCGACTTTGTTCCACGGGACAATGTCCGTAAGTAGGCTGCCGACATGGAGTACGAGACCCCTACAGCCTGGCCCGTACGTCGGAGCATGCCGGACCTCGCCACCCTTGCCCCCTTGACCCACAGCACACTGACCGCCGCCGTCGCCCGCCTGCGCACGCTGCGCGACGTCTTCGCGGACCGCCTCATCACGCTCATCCGCCGGCACGTCCCTGGCTATGCGGTGCTTTCGGACGAGGAGCTCCGATCCTCTGCCTGGCGGTTCATGGACATCCTCGTGTCCGAGCTCTCCTCCCTGCGCGTTCCCGACGCTGCTCTGCGAGAGATGCTCCGTGACTACGCGCTCGAGCGCGCCGCCCAGGGGATTCCGCTCGATGTGCTCACCATCGGCTACCAGCTGGGCTCCCGCGCGATGCTGGCGCTGCTGGACGAGGTAGCGACCGAAGTGGGCCTGCCCACCGACCTCTTGCTCGCTGTGCACGACAGCACCTGGGAGTTCTCCAACGAGGCATCCGCGGTGTTCGCCCGGGTCCACCATGATCTTGCCCTGGAGCGCGCACACTTCGACGCCGAACGCCGCTCGGCCTTCGCGAGTGGTGTGCTCAGCGGGACCTTCCCGGCCGTGCGCATCAATCGAGACGCCCACCTCTTCGGGCTCGCCCCTCAGACGCATCATGTGGCACTCGCCGCGCAGGCCGCGTCAGCCGACGAAGTCGACGCGGTCCGTCGCACCATCGCCTCCGCTCTTCGCGTACCGGCCGATCGGCTCCTGCTCGCCCAGGTCGGGCCAGTACTCGGTTTCATCGCGCCGAGGGCGCCCGAGGCAGTCGGCGGTCACCTGGTGGCGGTCGGTCCGCGGCTTCCGCTCGAACAACTCGACACCGGGTTCGATGAAGCAGTGCTGGCGCTGTCGACCGCACGGCGATTCGCCATGTCGGGTGTCGTGCGGCTGTCCGATCTCGGGCCGCGACCGCTCGTGCTGTCCGACTCACACATAGCCGAGGGCCTGTCCGCACGTCACCTGACGGCACTCGATGTCGCGGGACGCTCGAACAGCGAGATCGAGCAGACGGCGCGCGAGTACCTCGAATGCGACCAGGACGTGCGGGAGGTCGCCGCGCGGCTCGCCGTGCACCCGAACACCGTCCGGTACCGGGTGAACCGATTCCAGGAACTCACCGGACTGAACCTGCGGCGCACCGAGGATCTGGTGACCTCGTGGTGGTTGCTGAACCGCCGACGCTCCTGAGGCCGGATCCGGCCTCAGGAG
>NZ_JBHVWF010000222.1:0-9265 GCF_042882365.1 Streptomyces sp. NPDC058221
ATCCGCACCGTGTGTCAGTTGACCTGCTGTCTCCCCGGGCATCCTGTGGGGGGGCTGTCACTTCGTCTAGTATTGGGGGCCGCCCGTTTGCAGTCACCCCGCGCGCTGAAACGAATGAATCTTCTTAGCGTGGGTTCATGAACCACACGCCGCGCATCCGTCCCGTAGTGAGCTGCACTCTGCTGGTCGTGACCCTGGTCGCAGGGGTGACCGCCTGTGGGGGGTCCGATGGCCATCCGCTCTCGGCGAAGCCGTACGACGCGGCGGACGAGATCTCCTTCAACGCCCCCGACGGCGGCAAGAAGGTCGACCCGGACAAGCCCCTCGAAGTCAACGTCGACGATGACGACGGCCGGATCACCGATGTGACGGCCGTGGACACCGCAGGACGCCATCTGGCGGGCGAACTCGACGCCGACGGGCACCGGTGGCACTCCACCGCCCCGCTCGCCGCAGGCACCCGCTACACCGTCAAGGTCAGCATGGAGGACGGTGACGGCTCTCCAGGCAGCCGTACGGTCTCCTTCGACACCGCCTCCGCAAAGAAGTTCCTGAAGGTCACCTTCGGCCCTCAGGCGGGCACCTACGGCGTCGGACAGCCCGTTACGGCGCAACTCAGCGCCCCGGTCGCCGACAAGGCGGCCCGCGCCACCGTCGAGCGGGCGCTGAAGGTGCGCTCCACGCCCTCGGTGACCGGCTCCTGGTACTGGGTCGACGACAAGACGCTGCACTACCGGCCGCAGGAGTACTGGCCGGCGAAGGCCACCATCCAGGTCAGCAGCAACCTGTCCGGCATCAAGGTGACCAACGCGCTGTACGGGGCCCCCACGAAGGCGTTGAAGATCACAACCGGTGACCGTATCGAGGCCGTCACGGACGCCTCGGAACACTCCATGACGGTCAAGCGCAACGGAGAAGTGATCAACACCATTCCGGTGACCACGGGCAAGCCCGGCTTCTCCACCCGTAACGGCGTCAAGGTCGTGCTGGGCAAGGAGTACTACGTACGTATGCGCGGGGAGACCATCGGCATCGCCGAGGGTTCGAGCGACTCGTACGACCTGCCGGTCTACTACGCGACCCGGGTCACCTGGAGCGGCGAGTACGTGCACGCGGCCCCCTGGTCCACCGGATCGCAGGGGTACGCGAACGTGAGCCACGGCTGCACCGGCATGAGCACCAGCGAGGCGGAGTGGTTCTACAACACCGTGCGCGAGGGCGACATCGTCAAGGTCGTCGGCAGCGAGGGCGAGACCATGACGCCCTTCGACAACGGCTACGGCGACTGGAACCTGTCCTGGGCGAAGTGGCAGAAGGGCAGCGCACTGAACAACGACAGCGACACCACCGCGGACCGGGTCGACACGGTCCGGGCGGCGCGGCTGCGCCCCCAGGTCTGACGGCCGGGGGTGCGCTGCCCCCAGGAGGGACAACCAGGAGAAGGCGGGGCCTCATGCCTCCACGGAGAGCCTGCTGCGCAGCAGGGAGGCCAGGGCGTCCGCGAATCCGACCGGTTCGACCGGAAGGGTCACCGAGGCGTCCGCACGGCTCCAGGTGGCCAGCCAGGCATCCTGCGGGCGCCCGATCAGCAGCAGCACCGGCGGGCAGCGGAAGATCTCGTCCTTGATCTGCCGGCAGACGCCCATGCCGCCCGCGGGGGCCGTCTCGCCGTCCAACACGCAGACGTCGATGCCTCCGTGGTCCAGCGCGTCCAGGACGGCGGGCAGGGTGGCGCACTCGAGGAACTCCACCGGCGGCACATCCGCCGCGGGCCTGCGCCCTGCTGCCAGCCTCACCTGCTCACGGGTGTGTGCGTTGTCGCTGTAGACCAGGACCGTGGCGGTCGGCTGCATTGTTCCTCCGTGACGTCTGTGTCTTCGGGGCTCTCGGGGCTCTCGGTGCATGAGGGCTGTCCGATGCGCGGATCGTACTCCGCCCGACAGCCTGTCAGCACCGCCCGGGACAGCGGATCCATGGGCCGTTCGGGGAGGACACACCCCTCTGACACACCGAACGGCACCCCCCGGAGTGAGGGCGGGATAAGCGACCGACATAATGTCGGTCGTGGCGACAGCAACGACAGTAGAAACCGGGCACGCGCACCCGTCGGTCAATCGGCCGAACCTCACCAGCGTCGGAACCATCATCTGGTTGAGTTCCGAGCTGATGTTCTTCGCGGCCCTCTTCGCGATGTACTTCACCCTGCGATCGGTGACCGGACCAGATCACTGGAAGGAAATGGCGTCGTCCCTGAACGTTCCGTTCTCGGCGACGAACACGACCATCCTGGTGCTCTCCTCACTCACCTGCCAGCTCGGCGTCTTCGCCGCGGAGCGGGGCGATGTGAAGAAGCTCCGCGCCTGGTTCGTGATCACTTTCGTGATGGGTGCGATCTTCATCGGAGGCCAGATCTTCGAGTACACCGAGCTGGTGAAGAAGGACGGCCTCTCGCTGTCCTCGGATCCGTACGGCTCGGTGTTCTACCTGACCACTGGCTTCCATGGTCTGCATGTGACAGGCG
Source organism: Streptomyces sp. NPDC058221 (assembly GCF_042882365.1). Lineage (NCBI taxonomy): Bacteria > Bacillati > Actinomycetota > Actinomycetes > Kitasatosporales > Streptomycetaceae > Streptomyces > Streptomyces sp. NPDC058221. Next base: position 2,522 of record NZ_JBHVWF010000222.1, read on the forward strand.
GTCTCATCGCCTTCCTGTTCGTTCTGGGCAGGACATACGCAGCCAAGAGGTTCACCCATGAACAGGCGACCGCTGCCATCGTCGTGTCCTATTACTGGCACTTCGTCGATGTTGTGTGGATCGGCCTTTTTGCCACGATCTACTTGATCAAGTAACCGGGCCCGAGCCCGAACCGCATCCAGCATCGACGCAGAAGATCCTGACACCGGGGTAATCCGTGAAAAAGCTCTCCGCACGACGACGCCATCCGTTGGCGGCGGTCGTCGTACTACTCCTCGCGCTGGCGGCCACTGGGGGCCTGTACGCCGCGTTTGCGCCCGCGAGTAAGGCGCAGGCCGACGACACCGCCCAGTCCCTCGCCATTGACGAGGGCAAGAAGCTGTACTCCGTCGGTTGCGCCAGCTGCCACGGAACCGGCGGTCAGGGCACCACCGACGGGCCCCAGCTTGTCGGCGTGGGCTCCGCCGCCGTGGACTTCCAGGTCGGTACGGGCCGTATGCCGGCGCAGCAGCCGGGCGCCCAGGTACCGAAGAAGAAGGTCATCTACACCCAGGCCGAGATCGACCAGCTCGCGGCGTACGTCGCGTCGCTCGGCGCCGGCCCGATCGTTCCGACCAAGAGTCAGGTCAGCCCCGAGGGCGCGGACATCGCCAAGGGCGGCGACCTGTTCCGTACCAACTGCGCGCAGTGCCACAACTTCACCGGCGAGGGCGGTGCCCTGACGAAGGGCAAGTCCGCCCCCAGCCTTGAGGGCGTGGACCCGAAGCACATGTACGAGGCCATGCAGACCGGACCTCAGAGCATGCCGTCCTTCCCGGACACGACGATGCCCGAGCAGCAGAAGAAGGACATCATCGCGTACGTCCGGACCGTGAACAGCGCAGAGGCTGAGAGCCCCGGCGGCCTCAAGCTCGGCGGTCTCGGTCCGGTCAGCGAGGGTCTGTTCGGCTGGATCTTCGGGCTCGGCGCACTGATCGCAGTTGCCGTCTGGGTCGCGGCCCACACCGCTAAGGCCAAGAAGTCATGAGTAGCCAAGAGAATCCAGAAGAGAACCTGCCCGCAGAGCAGGACCCCGCGCACGGCGCGGTGGAGGGCGCGGACGACCCGTTCGCCGACCCGGGGCTGCCGGCCCACCAGCCGCGCATCCAGGACATCGACGAACGGGCCGCGGACCGGTCCGAGCGCGTGGTCGCGTTCATGTTCACGCTGTCCATGCTGGCGACGGTCGGCTTCATCGCCTCCTACGTCATCTTCCCGGTCGACAAGATCGTCTACATCTTCCCGTTCGGTCATGTGAGCGTGCTCAACTTCTCCCTGGGTCTGACCCTGGGCGTGGCGCTCTTCGCGATCGGCGCGGGAGCCGTCCACTGGGCGCGCACCCTGATGTCCGACGTGGAGGTCGCCGACGAGCGGCACGAGATCGCGGCCGAGCCCGAGGTCAAGGCGAAGGTTCTCGCCGACTTCGCGGCAGGTGCCGAGGAGTCCGTGCTCGGCCGGCGCAAGCTGATCCGTAACACCATGTTCGGCGCGCTGGCCCTGGTGCCGCTCGCCGGTGTGGTGCTGCTGCGCGACCTCGGTCCGCTGCCGGAGAAGAAGCTCCGTTCGACGCTGTGGGCCAAGGGCAAGCAGCTCATCAACATGAACACCAACGAGCCGCTTCGTCCCGAGGACGTGGCCGTCGGTTCGCTCACCTTCGCCATGCCCGAGGGCCTGGAGGAGGACGCGCACGACTTCCAGACGCAGATCGCCAAGGCTGCGCTGATGATCATTCGCATCGAGCCGTCCAACATCAAGGACAAGCGCGAGCGCGAGTGGGCCCACGAGGGCATCGTGGCCTTCTCGAAGATCTGCACCCACGTCGGCTGCCCGATCAGCCTGTACGAGCAGCAGACGCACCACGTGCTCTGCCCGTGCCACCAGTCAACCTTCGACCTCTCCGACGGCGCCCGCGTCATCTTCGGTCCGGCCGGTCACGCCCTCCCGCAGCTGCGGATCGGCGTGAACAGCGAGGGCAACCTCGAGGCGCTCGGTGACTTCGAAGAGCCCGTCGGTCCTGCATTCTGGGAGCGCGGATGAGTACTGCGACCGATACGAAGCGCAAGGCACCCGCCGGTGAGAAGATGGCCGACTGGGCGGACGGCCGGCTCGGGATCTACTCCCTGGCCAAGTCCAACATGCGCAAGATCTTCCCGGACCACTGGTCCTTCATGCTCGGTGAGATCTGCCTCTACAGCTTCATCATCATCATCCTCACGGGTGTGTATCTGACGCTGTTCTTCCACCCGAGCATGGCTGAGACCGTCTACCACGGCCCGTACGAGCCCATGCAGGGCATCCGGATGTCGGAGGCCTACGCCTCGACGCTGGACATCAGCTTCGACGTCCGCGGTGGTCTGCTGGTCCGGCAGATCCACCACTGGGCCGCGCTGATCTTCCTGGCCGGCATGTTCGTGCACATGATGCGCGTCTTCTTCACGGGTGCGTTCCGCAAGCCGCGTGAGATCAACTGGCTGTTCGGCTTCCTGCTGTTCGTGCTCGGTATGTTCACCGGCTTCACCGGCTACTCGCTCCCGGACGACCTGCTCTCGGGTACGGGTGTCCGGTTCACCCAGGGCGCGATCCTGTCGATGCCGGTCGTCGGCACCTACATCTCGATGTTCCTGTTCGGCGGGGAGTTCCCGGGCGGCGACTTCGTCGCACGGTTCTACTCGATCCACATCCTGCTGTTGCCGGGCATCATGCTCGGGCTGCTGGTGGGCCACCTCATCCTGGTCTTCTACCACAAGCACACGCAGTTCGCGGGTCCCGGACGGACCAACAAGAACGTCGTCGGCATGCCGCTGCTGCCGGTGTACATGGCGAAGGCCGGAGGCTTCTTCTTCCTCGTCTTCGGCGTCATCGCCGTCATCGCGGGCATCGCCTCGATCAACCCGATCTGGGCCATCGGCCCGTACCGCCCGGACCAGGTGTCCACCGGCGCCCAGCCCGACTGGTACATGGGCTTCGCCGAGGGTCTGGTCCGCGTGATGCCTGGCTGGGAGATCAACCTCTGGGGTCACACGCTCGTCCTGGGCGTGCTCATCCCACTGGTGCTGTTCGGTGTGATCCTGGGTGCGATCGCGATGTACCCGTTCATCGAGTCCTGGGTCACCGGCGACAAGCGCGAGCACCACATCCTGGACCGCCCGCGCAACGCCCCGACCCGGACGGCCTTCGGCGTCGCCTGGATCACGGTGTACTTCATCGGGCTGGTGGGCGGCGGTAACGACCTCTGGGCGACGCACTTCCATCTGTCGTTGAACTCGATCTCCTGGTTCGTCCGGATCTTCTTCTTCGTCGGACCGGTCCTCGCGTTCATCGCCACCAAGCGGATCTGCCTCGGCCTTCAGCGCCGGGACAAGGAGAAGGTGCTGCACGGGCGCGAGTCCGGGCTCATCAAGCGCCTGCCGCACGGTGAGTTCGTCGAGGTCCACGAGCCGCTGTCGCCCGGGCAGCTGCACACGCTCACCGCGCACGAGCAGTACGCGCCGGTCGAACTCGGCCCCGAGGTCGACGAGAACGGTGTCAAGCGCAAGGTGTCCCCGGTGCAGAAGGTGCGGGCCAAGCTCAGCAAGGGCTTCTACGGCGAGAGCAGCCAGATCGCCAAGCCTTCCGCCGAGGAGTACAAGGAGATCACCAGCGGCCACGGCCACCACTGATCACCTGATCGTCTGAACTGATCGCCACAGCAGGAGCCCCGTCCATCGCATGGACGGGGCTCTTCGCTGTCCCCGGGGCTCGATAGGGTGGTCCCATCCCCTTATCGGCTGTGGACCCCAGGAGCGGACCATGAACGTTGTGACCCCGGTCGGCGGCGACAGCGTGGCGGCTCGTTCCTGGCCGGGCGTGCTGACTCCGCTGCTGCGCGGCGAGGACCTGAGCGCCGACGACACCGCGTGGGCGATGGACCGCATCATGAGCGGCGAGGCGACCGACGTGCAGATCGCCGGCTTCGCGGTGGCGCTGCGCTCCAAGGGCGAGACGGTCACGGAGGTCTCCGGTCTGGTCCGTGCGATGTACGAGCACGCCGTCACCATCCACGTGCCCGGCCGCACGGTCGACATCGTCGGTACCGGCGGGGACATGGCCAAGACGGTCAACATCTCCACCATGTCCGCGATCGTCGTGGCGGGGGCCGGGGCCAAGGTCGTCAAGCACGGCAACCGCGCCTCGTCCTCGGCCAGTGGCTCGTCCGACGTCCTGGGCAAGCTGGGCGTCAATCTGGACCTGCCCCCGCAGCGCGTCGTGGAGGTGGCCGAGGAGGCGGGCATCACCTTCTGCTTCGCGGTGAAGTTCCACCCCGCCCTGCGCTACGCGGCGAAGGCGCGGTCGGAGCTGGGCGCGCCGACCACCTTCAACATTCTGGGCCCGCTCACCAACCCGGCCCAGGTGCGCTCCCAGGCCATCGGCGTCGCCGACCTGCGGATGGCTCCCATCGTCGCGGGCGTCCTCGCCGAGCGCGGCAACTCCGCGCTGGTGTTCCGCGGCGACGACGGACTGGACGAGCTGACCACCACCGCCACCTCCCGGGTCTGGACCGCCCGGGACGGCATCGTGCGCGAGCAGGCCTTCGACCCGCGTGACGTCGGCATCGAGCTGGTGCCGGTGGAGGCGCTGCGGGGCGCCGATGCCTCGTACAACGCCGATGTGGCCCGCAGGCTGCTGGCCGGTGAGACCGGTCCCGTACGGGACGCGGTCCTGCTCAACTCGGCGGCGGCCCTGGTCGCGCTGGACCCGGGGGAGGGCACGCTCAACGAGCAGCTCATCGCCAAAATCGCCAAGGCCGCCGAGTCCATCGACTCCGGGGCCGCCGGGCACGCTCTGGAGAGATGGGTCAGGGCGAGCAACGCCTGAGAGTACGGAATGTGAGCCAGGGCGCAGTCCAGATCATGGACTGCGCCTTGCGCGTCCGTGCACGTATGGCAAGATGCTGGGCAGGTCATGAGTGACAGCGACTACGGCCCCGGCCCGCTGTCCGGCAACCCTCCGTCCGTGGCGGGGTGCCCCGGGTGAAGACCAGGCCGTAGGCAGCGAGGTCTGCGGCAAGCGCGGACCCCTCGACGTCGCGAGACGTCCACCCGTGGGGTCCTGGTCCTCAGGGAGCCTCTGTGAGCAAGCGAATGCGATAGGGCTTTTCGGCCCTCCTCCGCACACCCTCTCTTCTTCCCTCCGTGCTGCCGCGTACCCGCAGGCGCCCGGAATTCGCCTGCCTGTAACGGGAGTTCGTCATGTCTGTCTTCACCGCTGCCACCGACCAGTCCATTTGTGCGCCTCTGCCGGTTCTGGGCAAGGATGTGACGGTTCCGCTGGTGACCGGCGGTGAGGTCACGTACGCCGCGCTCGACTACGCCGCCAGCGCGCCGGCCCTGCAGCGGGTGTGGGACGACGTCGCCGCCTACGCGCCGTACTACGGCAGTGTCCACCGCGGTGCCGGATACCTCTCACAGCTCTCCACGGATCTCTTCGAGTCCAGCCGCGTCACCGTCGCCGAGTTCCTCGGCTGCCGCGAGGACGACCAGGTGGTCTTCACCCGGTCGACCACCGACTCGCTCAACCTGCTGGCCGCCGCCGTGCCCGCCGACTGCCAGGTGTTCGTCTTCGAGACCGAGCACCACGCGTCGCTGCTGCCCTGGCGCGACGCCCGGGTGACCTACCTGAACGCCCCGCGTACCCCCGCCCAGGCCGTCGCCACGCTGGAGCGGGCCCTCGCCGGCCGCGACCCTTCCCCAAGCTCTCAGCTTCGTTCGAGCGGGGGAGGCCCCATTGGCCCCGCGCTGGTCTGCGTCACCGGCGCGTCCAACGTCACCGGTGAGCTGTGGCCGGTCAAGGAACTCGCCGCCGCCGCGCACGCCCACGGCGCCCGGATCGTGCTGGACGCCGCCCAGCTGGCCCCGCACCACCCCGTCGACATCGCCGAGCTGGACGTCGACTGGGTCGCCTTCTCCGGACACAAGCTGTACGCGCCCTTCGGCTCGGGCGTCCTCGCGGGCCGCTCCGACTGGCTGCGCGACGCCGAGCCCTACCTGGCCGGCGGCGGCGCCTCCCGCAAGGTCGCCCGACGCACCGACGGCGGGGTGGACGTCGAGTGGCACACCACCGCCGCCCGCCACGAGGCCGGCTCGCCCAACGTCATCGGCGTCTACTCCATCGCGTCCGCCTGCAAGGCGCTCACCGAAGCCGGATTCGACAGCCTGGTCGCCCGGGAGCAGCAGCTGGTCTCCGAGGTCCGTGCCGGACTCGCCGGGGTCCCCGAGGTCAAGGTGCTCTCGCTGTTCGGCGACGACGCCCCGCGGGTCGGCGTCATCTCCTTCGTGGTGGAGGGATGGAACAGCTCACACTTCGCAGCGGCGCTCTCCGCCGAGTACGGCATCGGGGTGCGCGACGGACTGTTCTGCGCCCACCCGCTGGTGCGCACGCTGCTCGGCAGCGACCCGCAGGAAGTCGGCGAGTGCGGAGCCCCGGAGGCCGAGCCGGGCGAGCGGTCGCTCAACGCGATCCGGGTCAGCTTCGGCGCCGGCACGCCGGACGAGCACATCGAGCGTTTCCTGCGGGCCGTCAAGGAGCTGGTGAGCGAGGGCGCCCAGTGGAAGTACCGCACCGAGGACGGCCGTTGCGTCCCGGACCGGGGCACCGCCCAGGTCTGAGCCTCGTATATACGTCGGGCTTCGAGGCCCGTTCCTTCCGCCTGCGACGGGTGACGATCCC
>NZ_JBHVWF010000223.1:0-9070 GCF_042882365.1 Streptomyces sp. NPDC058221
CGTTCCGCGCCCGGGAGACAGCGGGCGGACCCGCCGAGCGACCCGGCGTGAGCGGCGGCCGCGGAGGAACGGCACAATCTCCAACGACCGATGCGGTCGCAGAACAGGAAGGACCACCGACGATGGCCGAGGAACACTCCCCGCCGCTGATCCCGGACCAGCGGCGTGAGCAGTTGCTGAAGCACCTGCGGCGCGACGGAGTGCTCAGCGTTCAGCAGATCACCCAGCTCCTGGGCGTTTCGCACATGACCGTGCGCCGTGACATCGCCGAACTGGAGCGCCAGGGACTGGTCTTCTCCGTACCGGGCGGCGCCAGGATCGCCAGCCATCTGCAGAGCGAACCGAGCCACCAGGCCAAGACCCTCATCGAGCAGCCCGAGAAGCAGGCCATGGCCGCGCGCGCCGCGGGACTGGTGCAGGACGGGATGACCGTCTACCTGGACGCGGGCACGACCCTGCTCGCCATGGTCCCGCTCCTGGTGCACCACACCTCGCTGACCGTCGTGACCAACGACTTCACGACCGTCGACGCGCTGATGGCCGCGCCCCACCTCGACATCATCCATGTCGGCGGACAGGTGGAGCCCTCCAACCGGTCGAGCGTGGGCAGGCTGGCAGCCACCGTGCTGCGGCAGCTCGCTCTTGACATGGCCTTCATCAGCACCAGCTCGTGGGACCTTCTCCGCGGTGTGACGACCCCGTCCGAGCCCAAGGTCGAAGTCAAGCAGGCGGCCATGGAGTGCACCGGAAGCTCCGTGCTCGTGGCCGGGTCCTCGAAGTTCGGAACCTTCGGCAAATACCGTGTGGCACCTCTCAACGCCTTCGACACGATCATCTCCGACGGCGCGCTGGCCGACGCGGCAGCCGAGGGCGTACGCGCCTGCGGAACCGACCTCCACCTGGTGAATCCCTGACGGACACGCCTGCCGGCTGAGGCCCCGGACCGGAGCCGGCCGAGCGGCCCTGACGTGGCGCGGGCTCAGGCCCGCGCGTCCGCCGTCTGCGCGTCCAGTGCCGCGTACAACCAGTCGTGCGAGGACCCCGCAGTCGGTTCCGGCGGAGCACCCGGTGCGGTGATCACCTCGGCCACCAGCTCCCAGTAACGGTCGATCCGCGGATCGGCCGCCAGCTGTCCGGCCAGCAGGCGGCGGAAGGCGGGGGTGTCCCGGGTGCTGTACGCGCCGGCGTAGGCGTCCACGAAGCTGTCCAGCTCCTCGCCCGGCTTCGGCTCCCGCCCCCGGCGCAGCTGCCTGCCCGCCAGCTCGTAGGCGTCGGCCAGTCCCGCGTACAGGACATCCGGCCTGCCGGTCCCCGAGGGCCCGTGAGCCGCCGGCCGGCTGGGTCCGGTGCCCGTGCACGGGCGCGTGACGAAGGCGTACAGCCGGGCGAAGGCGAGTACCTGGGCAGGCTCCGGGGCGTCGGGCGGCTGCGGAACCGCCACTTCCAGGAAGGCCGAGCGCGCCCCGGCCGGCATCCGCGGGGGCAGCCAGGCCCGCCAGAACCGGGCCAGCGACGCCGTGTCCGGAGGGGCGGACACCGCGCCGATCAGACGCAGCCGGTCCGCCCGCTCATCGGGCCGGCACTGCTGCACCAGCCGCAGCCCCGCCTCCCGCCAGCGCAGGGCGCTCAGCTGGGAGCCCAGTTCGCGCAGCTGCCCCGCGACCGCGTCCTCCAGCACGCCACCCGCCCCCGCCGCCGCATCCTCCTCGTCGAGGATGCGGTGCACCTCGCGCACCGGCAGGCCCAGGGCGCGCAGCGAGCGCACCAGACGCAGTCGGCCGAGGGCTTCCGGACCGTACCGCCGGTGCCCCCCGGCGCTGCGGGCCGCCTCCGGCAGCAGCCCGCGGTCGGAGTAGAAGCGAACGGTCTTGACGGTGACGCCCGCGCGCTCGGCGAGTTCGCCGATGCCGCAGAGTCCGTCGGATGGCGGGAACACTTGAACCTCCCGCATGGGGAGTTTCTATCGTAGCGGCGGGCGCGGCCGGACGATCGTGGCAGGCCCGCCGACGACAGCGTGCTCGAGGAGAGGCCGATGACTGTATTCATCCTGGTACCGGGCATGTTCACCGGCGCACATGTATGGGAGGACACGGCCGCGCGACTGACCTCGGCAGGAGCCGAGGTGCACGCGGTGGCGCTTACCGGGCCCGGCGGGGCCGGCCGGGACACCGTCGACCTGGAGACCCACATCGCGGACGTGCTCGCGGTGATCGACCGGGTCGTGGCCAGGGCCCGTCAGCAGATCGTGCTGGTCGGCCACGACTACGGCATCCACCCGGTGCTGGGCGCCGCCGACCGGCGCGCGGAGCACATCGGCCGGATCGTCTATCTGGACGCGGGAATCCCGCAGGACGGTGTGCCCGCCCTGGCCGCGGTGCCCGACCCGACCCTGCGCCAGGAACTGGCCGAGCGCGCCGGTACGGGCGGGCCCCAGGGCGAGCTGTCCGCCCCGGCCCGCGACGAGTGGCCGCGCTGGGGCAGCACCGAGGGCGTCTCCGGCGCTGCGCTCGACCGGCTCACCGCGTCCGCCGCACCGCAGTCGCTGCGCACCTTGCTGCAGCCCCTGCGACTCACCGGCGCGGCCGCCGCGCTGCCCGCCACCGGGGTGCTGTGCGAGGGGAGCGGTGCGAGCATCGAGATGGTTCAGCGAGGGGTGGACCTCGGCGACCCCGTCGCTCAGTCGCTGGCCGATCCATGGGTGACGTTCTTCGAACTCCCCACCGGGCACTGGCCGATGCTCTCCCTTCCGGCCGAGCTGACGGAGGTTCTGCTGCGGGCCGCCGCGGGCGGGGGACACCGGCTGGTGCCGGCCGGGGAGGGCGAGCAGCCCGCGCATCTGCGGCCGTTCGTGCTGGACGTGCCGGACATCCCCCGTGAACGGAACGGGCAGGTCGACCTGTACCTGCCCGGTGCGGAAGGCCCGCGTCCGGCCGTGGTGTTCGTGCACGGAGGACCGGTGCCCGCCGGGGCCCTGCCGGCCCCGAGGGAGTGGCCCGCCCCGGTGGGGTACGCCCGGTACACGGCAGAGCAGGGGGCGGTGGGCGTGACCGTCGCTCACCGCCTGCACGACGTGGCCGACTACGCGCGGGCCGCCGCGGACGTGGCCGCCGCGGTGGAGCTGGTCCGCGCCGATCCACGGGTGGACGAGGACCGGATCGCCCTGTGGTTCTTCTCGGGCGGCGGCCTGATGACGGCGCCCTGGCTGCGACAGCCCCCGCCCTGGCTGCGCTGCCTCGCGGCCAGTTACCCGGTCATGGCGCCGCTGCCCTACCTGGGGCCGGTCGACGGCCGGTTCCGTCCGGTGGAGGCGGTGGCCGATGCGGGCGACCTGCCCGTCGTGGTCGTACGAGTGGGCCGTGAAACCCCCGCGATCGCCGCCACCGTCGAGGAGTTCCTGACCGCGTCCGAGAAGTGCGGAGCGGTGGTCGAGGTCATCGATGTCCCGCACGGCCGGCACTCCTTCGACACCGTCGACCCGACGGAGGAGTCGCGAGAGGCGGTGCGCCGTGCGATGCGCTCGGTGCTGGGCCGGCTGACGGGCTGATCCCGGCCTGGACGGGGCCATCGGTCACAGCCCCTACGGGACCGCGGCGCCGAGGACGTCCAGAAGAGCCAGCGCGTCGGCGCCGGGGGATCCCGTCGGCGCGCTGTAGAGCACGAGGCGCTGGTCGCGGTCGGTGAGCGTGAGCGCGTCGCAGTCGACGGTGATCTCCCCGACGGCAGGGTGGCGGAAGGTCTTGGTGAGCATCGAGGCGGCCTGCACGTCGTGCCGCTCCCAGAGCCGGGCGAAGTCGGGGCTGGCGGTGCGGAGCTCGTCGACGAGACCGGTCACCGCGGGATCGGCGGGATAGCGAGCACGGGTGGCGTGGAGCTCCATGACGACCCGGTGGCGGAACTCGGTGGCGTCGGAGATCCCGTACAGCGGCGCATCAGGTCGCTGTGGCCCGAGGAACGCCCGGCGCGCGAGATTACGGTCCTCCGGAGCGAGCTGGGCGAAGTCCTCCATGAGCGCGGCCGCAAGACGGTTCCAGGCAAGCACCTCGAATGCGGCGGATATGACGAAGGCGGCCGTCTGCGGCAGTCGGTCGAGGAGGGCGAGAATGCTGGGACGGACGTCGCGCCGGTGCAGCCGGGTGTGGGTCGGTGCGGTGCCCGCGAGGACGTGGAGGTGGTCGGTCTCGGCGTCGGTGAGCCGCAGCGCCCCAGCGATCCCCGCGAGGACCTCCCCCGACGGTCGCGACGCCCTGCCCTGCTCAAGCCGGACGAAGTACTCCGTGGAGATGTGAGCGAGTACCGCGGCCTCCTCGCGGCGCAGACCCGGTGTCCGGCGTCGCGGTCCGGAGGGGAGGCCGACGTCCTGGGGCCGGAGCCGCTCACGACGGCTGCGGAGGAACGCCCCGAGCTCCTGTCTGTCCATACGCCAAGTGTGCGCTCTGCCCAGTGCCGGATCCTGGTACTGATTGTGCCTGTATCCGGCCGAGATGCGGACTGACGCTGTTGTCATGACGAACGACAGCAACAACACGAACGGCACCGCCATCGCGCCCATCGGGCTGCTCGCCGGCAAGGTTGTGTTCATCACCGGCGCCAGCCGCGGCATCGGGGCGGCCGCGGCCCGTCTCTTCGCCGCCGAGGGTGCTGCCGTCGTGCTCGCCGCCCGCAGTATGGACGCCCTCGAACGCATCGTCACCGAGATCCGCGCCGGTGGCGGCATCGCCGACGCCCTTCCCCTGGACCTCGCAGACCGCGCGAACATCCGCGTCGCGGTCGACCGTGTCGAGGAGCTGCACGGACGGCTCGACGGGGCCTTCAACAACGGAGCGGTGCCCCAACAGCAGCCCGGCCCGGTCGAGATCACCAGCGACGAGGACATCGACGAGCAGTTCACCGTGAACTTCCGCTCGCACTGGACGGCCATGACCGCTGAGGCCGCACTCATGCGACGCAACGGCGGCGGGGCGATCGTCAACACCTCGAGCATCGGCAGCCGCCGCGCGAACCCCGCCCTGCCCGCATACGGCGCCATGAAGCGCGCGCTCAACAGCCTTACCGAGACCGCCGCGGTGAGCTGGGCCGGTGACCGTATCCGGGTCAACGGCATCACCCCCGGCGGCACCGCCACGGAGATGATCGACACCTGGGAAGCGGCGACTCCCGGCATCGTCGAGCAGATAACCGCGATGACCCCGCTCGGCCGGATGGCCGAGCCCCGGCAGATAGCCGAGGCCGCCGCATGGCTGCTCAGCGACAGGGCCTCGTACGTGACCGGCGCGATCCTGCCGGTCGACGGCGGCGCCGGTGCCTGAAAGGGAGGGGGCTCAGCCGCTCTGCCCGGTCGGGGAGAGACGCAGCTTCGCGGTCTCTCCCGCGGTGTCTCCCGCGATGGCGAGAACGGCGATCGACGGCTCGTTCACAGTGGAGGGCCCGCCCTGGTCGGGGCGCTGATCAAGCAGATTGGAGGTGAATCCGCTCGCCGCGCCCGAACTCAGGTCCACTCCTTCGGGGCCGACGTCGCTCACTGTGAACGGTCCCGCCCGGAGGCCGGGGCCGGCCGGGAGCTCGGTGCCCTGCGTCACGACGACCGTGCAGCTTCCGTCGGCACACGCCCGTAGCCCGGACGGTGTTGACGGCTTCATCGGCTCCACTGCGGTCGGCGACGGCGATGAGGAGGGCTTCGTGGGGCGTTGGCGTGGCGGGCGACGGTTCGGATGAACGCGAGCGTGCGGCCGCCCCGGGCACGCCCGCGTCGGAGCCGCAGCCGGTCAGTGCGGCGGCGAGGGCAAGGAGAGCGCAGCCGGCCCCCGCCGCGCCGCGCGCCGCGGAGAGCCCGGGCCTACGGCGGTGGGCCGATGATGACTCCGATGTGGTCATGGGGCCGTTCTGCCTGCCTGCCTGCCTGCCTGCCTGCCTGCCTGCCTGCGGGCGGTCGGGAGGGGGTCCCGTGCGCCCCCGGTTCGCAGGTCACGGCAGGGCCCCTTGGCCGACTTCTCGGAACGGCCACGAAGAGCGTGCGCGAACGCTTGGAAATTCCCCGTACCGGGGCGCGGCTGCGCGCCGATGAGTTCTGATCCATCTGACGGTCTCCACCCTTGGGGCCGCCTTGCGCGGCCCGGGACCACGCTGAAAGGGAGCACGATGATCGACTTGAATCCGGCCTGCCGCCGGATGGCCGATGTTCTGGCCGGCGTCACCAACGGCCAACTCGCCCACTTCACGCCCTGCACCGACTACACGGTCGGTGACCTCATCAACCACGTCGACGAGGTGGCACATGGTTTTGCCGCGCTCGCCCGCAAGGAGCAGGCCGGCACCGTTAACGGCGATGCCGGGGCGACGCCCTTCGACCGGGACTGGTGCGAACCCGTCACCGCGCACGTGCTGGCACTCGGCGAGTCCTGGACCGACCCGGCGGCCTGGCAGGGCAGTACTGACGCGGCCGGCGTGGAGCTGTCCAACGAACAGTGGGGCAGGGTCGCGCTGACCGAGATGGTCGTGCACGGCTGGGACCTGGCCGTCGCCACCGGCCGGCCCTTCGATCTGCCCGACGCGACGCTCCGGGCCTGTCTGGAGCATGTAGCCGAGTTCGTCCCCCGCGCACCCGTCCCCGCCCTGTGGGGACCCGCCGTCGATGTCCCCGACGACGCACCGCTCCTGGACCGGCTCGTCGCCATCACCGGCCGCAGCCCGCACCATCCGGGCCGACCGGGCAGCTATCCGCCGCGGTAGCCTTCGGCTCGCCGTCAGGCCGCCCCCGACGCCCGCCGCCCCTTGTAGTTGATCTTCATGGTGTCCATGTCCGTCGCCGTGGACCGCAGCTCGCCGTGGCCGTAGCCGCGCTCACGGAGATATCCCTGCGCACGGTCCTCGGCGATCACGGACGCCATCTCCTCGCCGTCCTCGGCATCCGACACCACCACGTACCGGAAGCTGAAGTGCTTGAGTACGCGGTCGTAGGTGAGCGACCCCTCCTCGGTGAACTGCATGGCGGCCAGACCGTGCTGCTCCAGCTCGGCCAGCAGCCGCTCGCGGGCCCCGTCCGTCAGCCCTTCCCAGGTACCGCGCACGATCACTCGGTAGGTGTGCTGCGTGGTCATCGTGTGTCACCGTCTCTGTAGCGTCCCGCAAACCGCATGCCGGGCAAGCCTATGGTCACGGGGACGGAACGCGCCCGGAATATTCGGCGGGTGCCCTGCCCGCCGAGCCGGCGGCCGGTGTCTTTGCCGAAGACGGACGGCCGATCCCCTGGCCCGGGCGGCCCCGAGCGTGTTCCATGGTCATCGGGGGGCGCCCGGACCTGCGGCGGCCCGCGTGAGGGAGCGAGGTTGCCTTGGCCACCACCGTACGACGTACCGTACTGACCCTGCCCGCAGCGGCGACGGGGCCTGAGAATCCACTGCCTGCGTTGCGGCCCCTCGACGAGATGCATGTCGTCGACGACCGTGACCGGGCAGGTCTGCCGCGCGACATGGCGCGCCAGATCGGCCACGAGCCCCTGGCCACCGTCCTTCCCGTTGCCGTTCTCGACGGGTACGGACGTGAGCGCACCCCGACCGGTCTCGACGCGATCGTGATCGAGAACGACAGGCTGCGTGCCACCGTGCTGCCCGGACTCGGCGGCCGGATCCACTCCCTCTTCCACAAGCCGACCGGCCGGGACCTCGTCTACACCAACCCCGTGCTCCAGCCCGCCGACTTCGCGCTCAACGGCGCCTGGTTCTCCGGTGGCATCGAGTGGAACATCGGCGCGACAGGCCACACCACCCTGTCCTGCGCCCCGGTGCACGCCGCCCGTGTCGCGGCTCCCGACGGCGGTGAGATGGTCCGGCTCTGGGAGTGGGAGAGACTGCGCGACCTGCCGTTCCAGGTGGACCTGTGGCTGCCCGACGGCTCCGACTTCCTCCACGTCGGCGTCCGGATACGCAATCCGCACGAACTCCCCGCGCCCGTCTACTGGTGGTCCAACATCGCCGTGCCGGAGGGCGAGCGCACCCGGGTGCTGGCCCCGGCCGACGAGGCCTGGCACTTCGGGTACGAGCGGACGCTGACTCGCGTCCCGGTCCCCGAGAGCGGCTCCGTCGACCGGACGTACCCGCTGCGCAGCGATTTCCCCGCCGACTACTTCTACGAGGTGCCCGACGGTGCCCGCCGCTGGATCGCCTCCCTCGACGAGGGCGGCCACGGGCTCGTCCAGACCTCCACCGACCTGCTCCGCGGCCGCAAGCTCTTCCTCTGGGGCAGCGGGCCGGGTGGCCGCCGCTGGCAGGAATGGCTCACCGAGCCCGGCACCGTCGGCTACGCGGAAATCCAGGCCGGACTCGCCCGCACCCAGCTGGAGCACGTGCCGCTGGAGCCCGGCGGTGAGTTCAGCTGGCTGGAGTCCTACGGACCGCTGTCCGCGGACCCCGCCGCCGTCCACGGCGACGACTGGGCCGCCGCCCGCGAGGAGACCGAGCAGCGGCTCGCCGACGCGCTGCCGCGCGCCGATGTGGACGCCGCGTACGAGGCATGGCGCCGCTCGGCCGACACCGAGCCTGGCGAGATGCTCGCCACCGGGTCGGGCTGGGGTGCGCTCGAAGTGCGGCGTGCCGGGTACAAGCTGCCCGGCACCCCGTTCGCCGAGTCGGCCCTCGGTGAACAGCAGGCGCCCTGGATGGAGTTGCTGGAACAGGGGACCTTCCCGGAGCCGCGCCGGGTGGCGCCTCCCGGACCGTCCCTGGTCTCCCCGCACTGGCGCGACATGCTGGAGACCGCCTCCGCCGAGCCGCTCACCGAATACCACCTGGGCATCGCCCAGTGGCACGCCGGCGACCGCGCCCAGGCGGTCCGCAGCTGGGAGCGCGGACTGGCCCTGGCCCCGTCCCGCTGGCCGCTGCTGCGCTGTCTCGCCGTCGCCGCCCAGGAGGGCGGCCAGCGGGAGCTGGCGGCCGACCACTACACGGAGGCGTTCGACGACCTCTGCGCCGAACGCCGGGACGACGGCGACGCCTGGACGGCGGCCACCGCCGCCCTCGGCCGGGAGGCGATGGGGGCGCTGCTGACGGCGGGCCGGCCCGGACCGGCCCGTACGGTC
>NZ_JBHVWF010000224.1:0-8986 GCF_042882365.1 Streptomyces sp. NPDC058221
CCCCTCGACGGGGAGCCGGCCGACGGCGCGGTGCTACTTCGCCCGGTAGGCGTCGATGACCGTCTGGGTGAGCTTGTCGCCCTGCCGGTCGACGACCTCCGCCTTCAGCGAGACGGTGGAACCCGCGGCCGGGGTGCGCAGCCTCAGCTTCCCGTGGTGCAGGGCCGCCGTCTTCCAGGTGGTTCCGCCGTCGACGGAGGAGTAGACCTTCAGCGACTTGGTGTTGCCGTCCGCCGCCGCGCCCTCCACCGTCACGGGCACCGTCAGCGTGTGGCCCGCGCGGGCCGTCGAGTCGGTGCCCAGTCGCGGGGTGAAGCGGACCGTGGAGACCGGCAGCATCGTCGGCGTGGCCACGGTGTCGGAGGTGAACGTCCACTCGGCGTCGATCCGCGTGGAGACCGCTGCGGTCTTCGCGGGGACGGCCGAGGTGGTCAGCCGGTACGCGCCCTTGCCTGCCGGCACGGTGAACCGGACGCCCGTGGGCGGGGCCGCGATGGTCCCGACCAGCTCGTCGCCCTTGTGGAGCTCGGTCTTCGTCGCTTCGGGGTCCCACACCGTGGCGCCCGTGTGGCCCGCACCGTCGGCGAACATCGGGAACGCGGCCGTGATCGCGTCGCCCGAGCGCTGCACGCCCGTCGTGACACCGTTCACCCGCGGCCCGAACACCCCGACGTTGTAGTCGAGCTGGTAGGTCCGGCCCCGGGTGAAGGTGCGGTCGGGGTCGCTCTGCGTCGACTCCAGCACGCCGTTCGCGTCGAGCTGGCGGGACTGGAGGTCCCAGGTCAGCTCCGCGTCGGTGTTGAGGTACATCCGGTAGGCGGCCGGGAGCGGGTTGACCATGGCGAACGACGTCCCCACCCCGGTCCCCGTGTTCGGGGTGATCATCAGGTTGCCCTGGCGGCCGGGCAGGGTGGAGCCGAGCCGGACGTCGGTGGTCGCGAAGTCCTTCCTGCCCAGGTGCCGTTCGTAGCCGACGGGGACACCCTTGCCGCCGTAGGCGACGTTGTACTCGGTGCCGTCGGACTTCTTCTTCCAGGTCCCCATGAACTCGTGGAGCAGCTCCTCCTTCGGGTCCGGGCCCACCTGCGCGGTCCGGATGTCCTGGTAGGAGTTGGTCAGGGCGAAGCGCGCGATCGGCAGCAGCCACTCCAGCTCGACGCCGGTCCGGGCGAGCTGGGGTTCCGCGCCGTGGTCGGGCACGGTGATGTCGACGGGCTTCGCCGTACGGGCGTCGACCGTGACCGTCATGTCGTGGTCGACGGTGAGGGCGGGCTGGACCATCCAGTCCATCCCGCTGAAGTCGTCTCCGTTGCCGGTCGGATAGAGGGCGTGGGTACCGAAGTAGGTCCCCTTGCGCATCTCGATGGTGGTGGCACCGCCCTCGGTGGTGCTGACCGTGGTGCCCACCGTGGTGTCCGAGGTGCCGGTGAGGCTGCTGTTGTAGTGCGGGGCGGGCTTCCCGTCCCGGCCGATGTACTCGAAGGTGACCTTGTAGGCCTCCTCGCCGCGGTCGACGACGGCGGCGGTCCGCACGCTCTGACCGCTGCCGGTCGCGGTGACGCGGGCGCTGTAGACGCCGTCGACGGTGCCGCCGGTCCGGGTGTCCGCCGTGACGGCGGCCTCGGCCGTCCCGCCGGCGGGCACGGTCAGCTGCTTCGGGGACACGGCGAACATGGACTCGGGAGCCGCCGCGCCACCCGGGGCGGTGGCGGTCACCGCCAGATCCAGGGTGACCGGCTCCGTACCGTTGTTACGGTACGTGAGCGGCTTGCTGACGGGTGCGTCGTCGTCGTGCGGCCAGGCCTGCTTGCCGAAGTTGAGGCTGCCGGTCTCCGACACGACCGTCTGCACGATGGCCTGCGTCAGGTCGATGCGTCCCGAACCCTGCTGGTAGGACGTGTAGTCGCCGGGCTTCGTGGCCGAGGAGAGCAGTTGCTTGAGCTGCTGTCCGGACCAGTCGGGGTGCTGCTGCTTGAGCAGGGCTGCGGCGCCCGACACGTGCGGGGTCGCCATCGACGTACCGCTGGCGGATACGTAACCGTCTGCGACGGGGGTGCCCATCGCGGTGCCCGTCGCCTGGGCGGCGGCGATGTCGACACCGGGCGCCGTGACGTCCGGCTTGATGCCGCCGTCACCGAGGCGCGGGCCGGTGCTGGAGAAGCTCGCGATGCCGTCCTGCTTGTCGACGGCCCCGACGGTCAGGGCCGCGTCCGCGCTGCCCGGGCTGCCGATGGTCCCGTTCGCGGAGGGACCCGCGTTGCCCGCGGCGACCACGAAGAGCGGTCCGCCGTCGGCGGAGAGGCGGTCGACGGCCTCTTCGAGGGGGTCGGTGCCCGGGGTGTCGTCGGCGCCGAGGCTCATCGAGACGATGTCAGCGCCCTGCGCGACCGCCCACTCCATGCCGGCCAGAATCCAGGAGGAGTCGCCGCTGCCGGAGGCGCTGAGCACCTTGCCGTCCAGGATGCGCGCGCCCGGCGCGACGCCCCGGTACTTCCCGCCCGACTTCGCTCCGGTGCCGGCGACGGTCGAGGCGACATGCGTGCCGTGCCCGTGTCCGTCCACAGCGGTCGGGTCGGTGGTGAAGTTCTTCTCCGCAAGCTGCTGACCTGCGAGGTCGGGGTGGGTCTCGTCGACCCCGGTGTCCAGGACCGCGACCTTGACCCCGGTGCCGTCGTAGCCCGCCGCCCAGGCGTCCGGCGCCCCGATCTGCGGCACGCTCACATCGAGCGAGGCCTTCACCCGCGCGTCCAGCCACACCTTGCGCACGCCGGGGGCAGCGCCGCGTGCGTCCGGTGCGGTGAGCGCGTGCCAGACGTCGGCGGCGCCCTTCTCCGGCGCGGTCACGGCCTCCGCGTTCAGCCGGGGGAAGGTCCTGGTCACCTTCGCGCCGTCGGCCGACCGGAGCTCCGACTTGGCTCCTGCCGCGGAGCCTCCGGCGGACTTCGCCGCGCCGTCATAGCCGACGATGAGCTTGAGCCCGCCCTTGAGTGAGCTCCGGTAGGCCGCGCCGCCCAGCTCTGTGACGTCGAACAGCCGCTGGTCCAGCACGCCCTGGGTGATCAGGCGGTCCGCGTCCGCGGGCACCACCAGGGTGTGGTCGCCGGTGCGGCGGACCTCCACCGGCATGCGTTCGCGGCCGGGCGCCCGGTCGAAAACGACCGGGGCACCCTTGCCGTCGACGGCCACCCGGTCGCCGGTGACCAGGGTGACCCAGTGCTCGGCGGCTGCCGCCTGCCCTGTCTGCCGTGGCTGCTGCGTGGCCACGGCCGGCGAGGAGATCATCCCCGCCGTCAGGCCGACGACGGCCGCAGCGGCGATGACCGCTACGCCCGGTCTCGGTGCGTTGGTGTTCAACATGCCTCCTGGTGCAGTCCGTTCACATATGGAGAGGGAGGACATCCCTCGGACCGCCCCGCAGTATTCGGCCTGGTATACCGAAAACACCAGAGGTGATTGTTAATTCGCGGTCACTATCGTGGAACCGGCTCCGTGAAAGCTCCAAGAACCCCCACCTTTGCCCGACTTGGGCAGCGTCAGAGGCCCGGAGCACCGTCCGTGCCGGTGGCCGACGGGCCCTCGATCCATCCCCTCCGGGCGGCGATGACCCCGGCCTGGAAGCGGTTGGCCGCACCCAGCTGCTCGTGCAGTCTGCTGATCCGGCGCCTCATCGTGCGCACCGACCACCCCAACTGGCGGGCTATGGCTTCGTCCTTGAGGCCGCTGACCAGCAACGTCAACATCTGGCGGTCCTCCGCACCGAGCGGGTCGTCCGCCGGGGCGTCCAGCGGGGTGGCCGTGCGCCAGCACATCTCCCAGTAGTCGATCAGACCGTCGAGAAGGGCCGAAGGGCGGATCACGGCGGCGCGCACGCTCGTGGTGAAATCCAGGGTGAGCGGCATCAGGGCCAGCCGGCGGTCGGCTATCGCGAGCTTGATCCGCAGCCCGGGAAGGACCCGGGCGTGCTCTCCGTGCGCGACGAGCTCCCTGATGTCGTCGAGCACTCCGGGCCACTCCAGGGCCTCGGGGGCGTACACCGCCCGGTAGCGCACGCCCCGTGAAAGGGCCGCGGATTCCACCGGGTTGGATGTGGTGAGGGCGTACGGCGGGCGGTCGAGCGTGATGACCTCGCTGCGCGCCTCCTGCTGAAGCCGTACGAACCACCGGCCCAACGCCTCGCTTCCGTCGACCACTTCGACCTGTTCGGAGCTGCCCTGCCGGGCCGTGGCGAAGAGCCGCGACAGCTCGCCGGCCGCCGCGCGCACCCCGTCGAGCTCGGCGGTCCTGGCCCGCACGAGGGCGTCGACCGCCCCGTTCGGATCGATCGCGGCATAGCGGCGCCGGGCCCCGGAAAGCCGTCCGACCAGGCCGTTCTCCCGAAGGCGGTCCAGCGCCCGGCCGGTGCGCTCCGGCGTGGAACCGAGGTCCGCTGCAATGTCCGCGGGGCCCGCGGTGTGCCGTACCAGGATCGCCCGGTAGACACTCTCGTCGAACGGGTCGATACCGGCTGCGGTGAGCTGAGACATGCCGCGGATCATGGCCCGTGTGTGCCAGTGACAGCAATGGGCCAGCCCAAATCGTTGTCCTGGACATGCCCCGGCGATTAGTCATCTGTCATGGCAATCCCTCGCGTCCCTCGCTCACCCCGCCCCGTTCGAAGATCCGGCCGGGCCCGCCGGCGCGCGCTGACGGCCGGTATCGCCCTGTCGGCGGTGCTCGGCGGCCTGCTCGCCGCGGCACCCACGTCCGCTGCCGCCGCCTCGGCCGACGACGCCGCCCAGCGGGTGATCGTGACGCTGAAGGGCGGGGCCGCCGCATCGGACGGCAGCCGGCTCCGCTCGTCGGACGCGGCCGGCATCGCCTCGGCACGCCGGGCCGTGGCCGGCCGTCAGCAGTCGTTCCTCGACGGTGCGAAGCGCGCGGGTCTGCACCCCGGCTCGCCCCGCAAGCTGAACCTGCTGGTCAACGCCGTGGCGGTGACGGTCAAGGCCTCCGAGGTCCAGGCGCTGCGGACGCTGCCCGGAGTCGCTTCCGTACAGCCGGACGCCAAGGTCAAGATGTATACCAGCGACAGCGTGCCGCTCATCGGCGCCCCGGAGGTCTGGAAGCGCAAGGACCCGGACGGCAGGAAGGCCGACGGGACCGGCGTGACCGTCGCGGTCCTGGACAGCGGGGTCGACTACACCCACCCCGACCTGGGCGGCGGCTTCGGCGAGGGCCACAAGGTGGTCGCCGGGCACGACTTCGTCAACGGCGACGACGACCCGATGGACGACAACGGCCACGGGACGCACGTCGCCGGAATCATCGCCGGCAAGGCCGCGGCCAAGGGAGGCGTCACCGGTGTCGCCCCCGGGGCCGACCTCACCGCGTACAAGGTCATGAACGCCAACGGCGAGGGCACCACCTCCGACATCGTTGCCGGGCTCGAGGCCGCGATCGACCCGGCCAACCCGCACCGCGCCGATGTGATCAACCTCAGCATCGGCGGTTACGGCGACGGCAGCGATCCGCTGGGGCTCGCGGCGACCGCCGCCACCCGGGCCGGAGTCGTGGTCGTCGCGGCCGCCGGGAACGAGGGCCCCGGCGCGGGCACCGTCGGTTCCCCCGCGGCGGCCGACGGCGTGATCGCGGTCGGCGCCTCGGTCAGCGGGCTGCGCCTGCCGGGCGCCGCCTACCGGGACGGCGAGAAGATCCAGACCTACCGCGGTGTACTGTCCGCCAACCCGCCGGCGAAGCCGCTGACCACGGAGCTCGTCGACGCCGGCCAGGGCGCCCCGGAGGACTGGGACCGGGCCGGTGACGTCAAGGGCAAGGCCGTACGTCTCGACGTGCCGGTGTCCCAGCAGACGCAGGACGTCACCACCTGGGAGATCGAGCAGGCCCGCGAGGCCGAACGGCGGGGCGCCGTGGCGCTCTTCGGGGGTTCCTCGGGCGGCGGCCCGGTCCTGTCCGTGCCGGACAGCCGGAGCGCGGGCGCGAACACCGATCCGCTGCGGCTGCCGGCGGACAGCGCGGGCATCGAGGAGTCCGGCGACTCGATGCGCATGGACTCGGTCGTGATGCTCGGCGTCGACTCCACCCAGTACGCCGAGCTCTCAACACGTCTGGCTGCGGGCAAGGTCGAGATCACCCTCACCGGTGAGGATGTGACAGACCGGATCCCGTCGTTCTCCTCACGCGGCCCCGACCTGCGCTGGAACCTCAAGCCCGATCTGGTGGCCCCCGGCTACGACATCCTCTCCACCGTTCCCGAGTCCTTGTACGCGCCCGGCTACTACCGGATGTCGGGTACGTCGATGGCCGCGCCGCATGTCGCGGGCGCCGCCGCCCTGATCCGCCAGCTCCACCCGGAGCAGACCCCGGACCAGGTCCGCTCCGATCTGGTGGGCGGGACGAAGAAGGTGGCGGACGGCGAGCCCACGAGCTACGGCTCCGGGCGGCTCGACGTCCCGGCCGCGGCGGACGCGGCCGACGCCGGCATCACCACCTCGCCGAGCTCCCTGTCGTACGGTCTCGCCGACACGGCGGGCTCCACCGTCGCCGGGACCAGGAAGCTGACGGTGAACAACGCCTCGGGCCAGGCGCGTTCGGTACGCCTGCGGGTGAGCGGAGACGCGTCCGTGTCCCCGCGCACCCTGCGGGTCCCGGCCGGTGGCAGCGCCGTCGCCACAGTGACCGTCCGGGCCGACCGGCCCGCGGGCGAGGCCGAGATCAGCGGCGAGGTGACCCTGACCCCGGCCGGCGGCAAGGCCGTGCGCGTGCCCTACCTGCTGGTCGTCCGGCAGCTGTTCGTCCAGGCCGGCCCCGACCAGAGCGACGGCAACTCCGGTATCGCGATCTTCACCCCGGCGCCGCTCGCCGAGGCCCCCGTCGTGACGGTGAAGCCGCCGCACGGCCACAGCCGGGAGATCAGGGCGACCCTGCGCTCCGGCAATGTCTACGAGGCGCGGGTGACCGGGGCCCGCGAGGGCACCCATCTGGTGTCCGTACGGGCCCGGACCACGACCGGGCAGACCCTGCGCGGCAGCGACGGCTTCGAGGTGACACCGCCCGACACACGCAACAGCCGCTGGACGCCGGTCGGTCCGTACGGCGAGAACGGGCAGGTCACCGTCGCGGCGAACCGGCCGGGACGGGCCGCGCTCGCCCAGGGCTACAAGGCCGGTCCCTGGGTCACCGACGACGGGGACAACTGGCGCCAGCTCGACCGGCTCCCGGTCACCGACCAGAACGGCACGGGCAGCCTGGTCATCGACGCGAAGAACGCCGACCGCTGGTGGTACACGGTCAACAGCGCGAGCAACTTCCCGCGGACGTCCTCGATCCTGCGCACCGAGGACGCGGGCCGCACCTGGCAGACCCTGGACAGCCCCGACTCACTGATCTCGCAGCTCATCTCCGACGAGCGCACCCGCACGCTGATCGCGGTCACCGAGGGCGGGCTGCAGATCAGCACGGACGGCGGTGACCACTGGGCGGCGGGGCCGACCGGTGTACCGGGCACGGTCTACGACGCGGCGATCGGCGGCGACACGCTGTACTTCGCCACCGGCGACGCGGTGTGGTCCCGGTCCGGGGTCGCCTCGGGCGTCCTCGGCGAGGCACGGAAGCTGTACGACTCCAAGGGCTCCCCGACCGTCGAGATCGCCGCGGACAGCGGGGTCGTGGCGACGTACGTGATCGGTACGGGTGTCGTCGGCTCGCACGACGGCGGGGCGAGCTGGTCGACGCTCGTCGACCAGGGGTACGGCGGCAGCGGGCTCACAGCGAGCGGCGGCGACCTCTATCTGGGGACGTCGGAGGGCATCCGGGTCGGCCGTGACCACGGGCGGGACTGGTCGCTTCTGCCGGGCGTCAGCACTTCGTCGGTCCTGACCGACCTCGACCGCTGGAGCGACGGCTCACTGACGCTGTCCGAAAGCAGCAACGGCATCTACCGGGGCACCGCGGAGGGCGAGGACTACCGCCGCATCGGCATCCAGGGCGGCACCGTCAACGACCTGGCGGTCAGCGGCGACACCCTGCTGGCCGCCGGCGACATCGGCACCCAGCGCACCACCGTCCCGGCCGCGGACCCGGACTGGGGCACCACGGGCGGCGAGGGCACGGTCGGCAGCGGTACGTCGGCGCTCGTCGTCTCGCCGCAGGACTCCAGGATCGTGTGGCGTGCCCAGGCCGACGCGTTCGGCGGCTTCTCCGTCGAGCGCAGCGCGGACCGGGGGGCGAGCTGGGAGGAGAAGGGCCACAGCTCGGGCCAGGTGACCGCGATCGCGGTGCACCCGGCCGACCCCGACCGCGTCTACGTCGGATACGGCAACCAGGAGAGCACCGGCCTGTTCAGCACCGCGGACGGCGGTGCGACGTGGAAGAACCTGCGTCACGACACCCCGTTCACCGCTGTCTCCGGTGACCCGGAGAATCCGCGGAAGCTGCTCCTGGGCACGTCCGACGGTCTCTACCGCTCGGACGACGGCGGCGCGACCGTCAGCAAGGTGGCGGACGGCCGGGTCGACACCATCGAACGCGTCGGCTCGCACACGCTGCTCGGCGGCGACACGATCCGGGTCTCGGACAACGGCGGCCGGACGTTCCGCACGGGCGACACGGGTGAACTGCCGCTGCGGGTCAGCGACATCATCCAGGTCGGCCACACCCTCTACGCGGCGACCACCGGCGTGTGGGAGACGGCCCTGCCGCGCGGCGGCCGGGGCGTGCTGCGCTCCACCGACGGCGGGCGGAGCTGGCACAACATCTCCACCGGGCTCCAGAATCTGGACGCCACCCGCCTGGCCACGGACGGCCGGCACCTGTACGTGGGCACCGTGCAGGGGGGTGTCCACCGCCTCACCCTGTGACGGGCGGGGAGAGGCAACAGCGCGGGGTGGGGCGGCTGCAAAGCACCCCCCACACCCGCCCCCGATGCACGGTAGCGCACAGCCCCCCCACGCCACGGACGGAGAAGACACACCCAAGCCGAAAAGACCAG
>NZ_JBHVWF010000225.1:0-8888 GCF_042882365.1 Streptomyces sp. NPDC058221
TAGCAACAAATTACCCCCACCACGGGGGCAACCCGGCCCCCGCGCACCGACCAGCGGTTGTTCCCCACCATGAACGTTCGTGGGGCGGGCGCGATGAACGCGAGGGCCGCGCTACGGCGCGCGGCCGTCGCGGCCCATATGGTCCTCACGGCGGCAGGCGTGGCGGCAGGCATCGGCACCTACGTGAGCGACCGGGTGTGGCCCGGCGTCGCCCTGCTCGTCCTGCTGCTCCCCTGGTGTCTGGCCACCGGCGCGATCAACGGCGCCACCCGGGGGCTGCTGGAACTGCGCGCGCACGTCCTGGACGAACGCCAGCTGGCGGAGCGGGACAGGGTACGGGCCCGCGCGCACCGCCTGACGACGTATCTTCTGGCGGGCGCCGTCGCCGGCGTCGCCGTGGCCGGCCGGGCCGGTCACGCACCCGCCGGAGCCCTGCTCGCGCCCGCCCTGGCCGCGGTATTCATCGTGCACTGGCTGATGCCTCTATGGATGGCCGGACTCGCGACGCAGGACGAGCCGTCGGGGGAACCGGAGACCCCATAGGCGCAGGGGGCGCCGGCGGCCGGCGGGCCGGAGCGGCTCGCAGGCAGAGCCGCTCGCGTCGACGCAGCCCGTACGGGAACGGATCGCGTCAGAGCGGCTCGTGGTTGGCCCAGACGACCTTGTACGGATGGCGGGCCTGCCAGCGCAGGATGAGTTCCTCGGCCCCGGGCGCCACGAACGAGGCGTTGAGCGCGTCGAGGTCGGCCACACCGAACCGCACGATGGCGGTGGCGGCGAACACGGGACTGTGGTCGTCGGCGGGTACGCGGATGTGGTGGGCCGCCGAGAACGTCTGGATCTGCCCGGTGTCGCGCATGACCTGTTCGATGTCTTTGAGGAACTGATCCAGCTCGGCATCCGGGACGGGGTCGGTGAAAGAGACGATCATCGTGTGGTGAATCATGCGCCAATCGAACCCCGGCGCATGGGGTGAAGTCCAAGACCTATCGAGCCTCGATCGATAACCTGGAGGCATGACTGATCTGGAGACCCGCGAGATCGAGTACTTCGTCGCGGTCGCCGAGGAACTGCATTTCGGGCGGGCCGCCGAGCGCCTGTCCATCGCCCAGCCGGCACTGTCCAAGGCGGTACAGCGCCTCGAATCACGGCTCGGCGTCCAGCTGCTGGTGCGCTCCAGCCGCCGCGTCTCGCTGACCCCGGCCGGTGAGGCGCTGCTGCATCACGGCCGCCACGCGCTCAACGCGGTGAGTGCCGCGGCCCTGGCCGCCCGCCGGGCAGGGGCACCCGAGGCGCATCTGCGGCTGGTGATCAAGCCGGGCAGCGATGCCAATCTGCTGTCCGGGATCCTCGCCGCGTACGCCCGCCTGCCCGATGCCCGCCGGGTGGACATCCTGTTCGGCGGTGCCACCGACCGGGCCGACCATGTGCGCGACGGCAGGGCCGATCTGGCGCTGCTGTACGCACCGTTCGACGACCTCACGGGACTGGACCACCGGACCCTGTTCACCGAGGAGCGCGTCGCGATCCTGCCGCGTGGCCACCGGCTGGCCGCGCGCGACGAGCTGCGGATGGCCGATCTGGAGGGCGAGACGCTGCCGCGCTGGAAGGGTGTGCCCGCCGGGAACGACATCGTCGCCGGCGGCAGCGGGCCGGAGATCGCGGATGTGGCACAGCTGACTCAGATGATCATGCTCGGCCGGACGATCGCGATCCTGCCGCGCTCGTCCGTCGAGCCCGTCCACCCGGGGCTGGTCCACAGGCCCGTGACCGATGCGCCGCCGAGCCGGATGGTCATCGCGTGGTCTCAGCTCGACCACCGCCCGCTCGTCGCCTCGTTCGTCGACGCGGCGGTCTCCGCGAGCAGGACTTCATGACCGGTCCGCGCAACGGCCGGAGGGCCGGGCGGGGAACACCCTGCGCTCCGGCCCTCCGCTCCCCCGACCGCCCGGTCAGCCCATGCTCTTCGCGCCGTCCAGCGACTCACGGATGATGTCGGCGTGGCCGGCGTGCTGGGCGGTCTCGGTGGCGATGTGCATGAGCGTCTGACGGATCGACCACTCCTTGCCGGGCTCGTTCCACGGGGCCTTCGGCAGCGGGTGGGTGACGGACAGATCCGGCACGGTGGCCACCAGTGCGTCGGTCCGGCGGGCCGCCTCGGCGTAATCGGCGAGCACGCCTTCCAGCGTCTCGTCGGGCAGCAGCTTGAATTCGTCGAGCCGCTCGGCGAAGTCGGCCTCGGTCATGGCGGTGAAGTCCGGCATCGCCGAGGGCCCGTGCAGGATGAAGCCCGCCCAGCTCCGCTCGACCGAGGCGACGTGCTTGATGAGACCGCCCAGACACAGCTCGCCTGCGGTGGTCCGCAGCCGCGCCTGCTCGTCGGTGAGATCGCGGGTGGTGAAGCGCAGGAAGTGCCGCTGTTTGGCGAGCATTTCCAGCAGGTCGGCGCGCTCGCCGGTGACGGCCCGGGTCTCGGCCGCAACGCGGGTGTCCTGCTCGTTCACGTTCATGGTCCCTGCCTTCGGTGGTTCCTGTGTTCCGCCGGTCAAGGACCACAGTAGGAGCCGTATAGGCCAGATGCTGACCTGAATGAGCAAGGGATGTGGGTGCGTCGACCGCGGCGGCGGCCGACGCACCCCGTCCGTGATTCATCGTCAGCGGCGGTGCATCTTCAGGGCGTTGTCGGTACGGGTCGTGGGGTTCCCGTCCGGGTCGTTCTGTACGCGCTCGTGCTCCTCGCTCAGCAGCACGTCCCACTCCCCCGCAGGGAGTTCGAGGGAGGCGAGCACCTCGTCGGGGGTGGGGAAGTGCATGTCCGCGTGGTCGTGCTCCCACGCCGGGAAGCTCGCGTGCCCGACCACCAGGAGCACGCCGCCGCGCGCGACGGCCGATGCGGCCCGCCGCAGGATCTGCTCGCGCGGCAGATCGCCCATCGAGTGCAGGAAGTGGGCGGAGACGAGGTCGTACTCCCCCTCGGGAAAAGAGACCCCCAGGTCGTGGAACTGCCAGTCGACACGGTCGGCGACCCCCGCCTCGTCCGCGTGCTCGGCGGCCCGGCCGAGGGCGACCCGCGAGATGTCCGTGGCAGTGACCCGCCAGCCCAGGCGGGCGAGCCAGACGGCGTCGGCCCCCTCCCCGCACCCGAGGTCGAGGGCGCGTCCCGGCGTCAGACCCTCCGCTTCACGCACGAGCGCGGTGTTGGGGTTCCCGCTCCAGATCCGACTGCTCTCGCGGTAGCGCTCGTCCCAGAGTTCGGCGTCGGAGGGCGTGCTGTCGGTTGTCATCGTGTCTCCTGCAGTCCGTGTCGGCGGCTTCCGAGTGTCTTCTCGCAGACCTGGCGCTCGGCCTCGGCCGAGAAGGGGGCGCGGCGGGCCTCGACCGCGCGCCGGGTGTCGTCGGCCACCAGATCGGCGTTGAGGGCGGAGGCCGCCTTCAACCCCGCCGCGGCGGAACCGATGACCTGTTCCATGAGGTTGGCGACGTTACCGGCGACCCAAACGCCGGGCACCTCGGTCGCACCGGCCGCATCGGACGCGATGTACGTGCCGATGGTGTGACCGCCCGCCTCCAGCGCGGTGGGGTGCAGGCCGAGGCCGTCCAGGACCCCGGACCGTGCGGTGAAGCGCGGCTGGACCACCACGGCCTCGCGCGGCACGATCCGCCCGCCGGCCAGCCGCACCCCGGTGAGCCGGCCCCCGTCCGACTCGATGCCGGACACCTCCCCGTCCACCACGGCGATGCCACGTGCGGCGAGCTGCTCGTACTCCTCGTCGCTCGGCTCGGGCGCGTGGTGCAGGAAGAGCGTGACGTCGTCGCTCCACTGCCGCCAGAGCAGGGCCTGGTGCACGGCCATCGGGCTCACGGCCAGGACGCCCACGGGCCGGTCCCGCACCTCCCAGCCGTGGCAGTACGGGCAGTGCAGCACGTCGTGGCCCCAGTGCTCGGCCAGACCGGGGATCGGCGGCAGTTCGTCGACGAGCCCGGTGGTGACGAGGAGGCGGCGCGCCGTGACGGCGGTCCCGTCCTCGCGCAGGACCCGGAACCCGTCCCCGCCCGGCAGCTTCCCGGCCGAGACGGCCTCGCCCTCGACGATCTCGGCCCCGTACCCGGCGGCCTCCGCCCGCCCGATGGCCAGCAGCTCCTGGGGCGGGATGCCCTCGCGGCCCAGGTAGTTGTGCGCGTGGGACGCGGGTGCGTTGCGCGGTCTGCCCGCGTCGATCACCAGCACCGACCGCCTGGCCCGGGACAGCACCAGCGCCCCGCTCAGCCCGGCGGCTCCGCCGCCGATCACCACCGCGTCGTACATCTGCGCCATCTCCGTCATCCGAGTCATGTCGCTCATGCGAAACACCTCCATCTACGGGAGATGGTGCACTTCGGGACCGGAGATCGGCAAACATCTTTGCGGGTTCGGCAAATCGGAACGGGGCGGCCTTGCTGGGCCGTGCTCCGCCGCACATCCGGTGAGTGGGACTGGTCCCGCCGCTGTGCCGCGCTCGCACGCTACACAGGGCGGAATGACGGTGCGCCCGCAGCGCGGGCCGAGCGGCTGAAAGGCAGTGGACCTGATGAGCGGCGTCGAAGCGACCGGCCTCGAAGAACGACTGGCGCTGCTGGAGCGCACGGTGCGCCGGCTGGGGAACGGGGAGGCCGTCGAGGGCTCGCCGCAGGATCGGGAGGCCCTGCTCGACCGGCTCCACGGCCTGCAGGCCGCCATCGACGCCCGCGACTGGGACACCGTGCGCAGCACCTTCACCGCCGACGGGACCGGGTACGGCAGGACGGGGATCAACAGGATCCTGGCCGTGATGCAGGCCCATCTCGGTGGCTGCGGCCCGACACAGCATCTGCTCGGCAACACGCGGGTGACCATCGAGGGCGACCGCGCCCGGAGCCTGAGCAGTGCGCGGATCCACCACAGCGGGGCCGGCTCCATGCGGGGCAGCTTCTTCGAGTGCATGGGCGAGTACGACGACCGATGGGTCCGTACCGGGACCGGCTGGCGGCTGAGCCACCGGGACTTCGACATGAGGATCCGGATCGGCGACTTCGGGGTGCTCCGGCCCGCTGACGGTCCGGTCAGCTGACGGAGCCATGACGGCCTACCCTGGCGCGCATGCCGGCAGACGACGACAACCGCTCATTCGCCTTCACCGTGGCCGACGGCGTCGAGGTGCCCGTCCCCGCACCCGGGACGTCCTGGACCGTCGGCGCGGTCGTCCTCGACCGGGACGGTGCCGCCTTCGCCCAGCGCCGCAGCCCGGACCGGCAGCTCTTCCCGGACACATGGGACATCGTCGGCGGTCATGTCGAGTCCGGCGAGACCCTGTTGGAGGCACTCGCCCGGGAGGTCGCGGAGGAGACCGGCTGGCGGCTGCGCCATGTGCGGCGGTTCCTCGGCACCAGCACCTGGACCGGGGACGACGGAGCGGGACTCCGCCACGAGGCCGACTACCTCGTCGACGTCGACGGCGATCTGGACCACCCCGCCCTGGAATGGTCCAAGCACTCCGCCTTCGGCTGGTTCGGCCCCGCCGACCTCCCCCGGCTCAAGGAGAACCGCGCGCCCGGGGAGTTCCTGATCCATGACCTGATCGCCGGGGTCGTGCGGGCCGGCCCGGAGACGGTCTGAGGCGGCGGCCGGCGCAAGAAGCCTCAGGCGGCCGGGCCGGCCGCCTCCTCGGCGCTCGGGAGCTCGGCGCTCCCGGGCGCCTTCTCGCGGCGCGGGAGCAGCAGCGGGGTGGCCAGGAGGACGATCCCGGCGACGGCGATCGCGGTGCGGGGGCTCGTGACGGCGGCCAGCAGACCCCACAGCGCGGTCATGGCCGCGATGGCGGCGCTGCTGCTGATCGACCAGGCGGACAGGGTGCGGGCGACCCGTTCGGGGGCGGTGTGGTCGAGCCGGTAGGTGGCCAGCAGCGGGTTGAACAGGGCGCAGCAGGTCACCAGGCCGAGTTGGACGACGATGACGAGTGCCATTCCGGGAATGCCGGGACGGACGAACGCGAGGCCGAGGGGCCAGCAGGCGCGCAGCATCCCGGAGATGAGCATCGTCCGGTGGTGGCCGAACCGCGCCGCCAGCGGGTGCGCGAGGCGTGAGCCGACGAGGCCGCCGATACAGGGGGCCGCGAACACGAGACCGTACTGCCAGGGTGTGAACCCGAGGTCGCCCAGCAGGAGTACGGCCAGGAGTGGTCCGGAGGCCATGATCAGGCCGTTGACCACGATCGAGTTGAACAGCAGCGGGCGCAGCGTGGGGTGGGCGAGGATGTAGCGCCAGCCGTCGAGCAGATCGCCGGCCCGCAGCCGGGGCGGACCGGTCCGCGCGGGGCCCGGTTCCGTTCCGCCGATGGCGCGGATGCCGAGCGCGGAGAGCAGATAGCTGACCGCGTCGGCGACCACGGTCGTCACCGGGCCGAACAGCCCGATCGCGGCCCCGCCGAGCGGCGGCCCGATCATGGTCGAGGTCCACGTGGTGGATTCGAACCGGCCGTTCGCGACGAGCAGGTCCCCCGGTGGCACGAGCGCCTTCAGATAGGCACCGCTGGCCGCCTTGAAGGCGATGTCGGCCGCCGCGACGACGACCGAGACGAGCAGGAGCTGGACGAAGCCGAGCAGGCCGAGCGCGAACGCGGCGGGAATGCTCATCAGCGCCGCGAACCGGATCAGGTCCATCGCGATCATGACCGGCCGCTTGTGCCGGAACTCCACCCAGGGGCCGAGCGGTACCGCGATCAGGGCGCCCACGGCCCGCCCGGCGGCAGCCAGCGCCGCCACCTGGGTCGGTCCGCTGTGCAGCACGAGGACCGCGATCAGGGGAAATGCGCCGAAGCCGAGCCCGGTGCCGTACGAGCTGACCGCGTACGCCGCCCACAGCCACCCGAACCGCCGCCCCAGCGTCCGTCTGCCCGCCATGCCCCACCCACTCCCGCCGTTCCGGACAGCCGCACGCCGACCACCGGCATCAAAGCGAGTCGGGTACCGCGAGAGCAAACAACCGTTCAGCCGGCAGGCACAACCATCGGTTGTGGAAATACCATGCTCGGCGTGGACATCGACGCCGTGCGCACTTTCGTGGCCGCCGCCGACGCGGGGCGGTTCCAGGACGCCGCCGCGGAGCTGTCGGTCACCCAGCAGGCGGTCTCCAAGCGCATCGCCACGCTGGAGAGGATCCTCGGTGTGCGGCTGTTCACCCGCACCGCGCGCGGCGTGAAGCTGACCATCGACGGCCAGGCGTTCCTGCCCCATGCCCGCGATCTCCTGCGGGCCGGGACGCGGGCGGTCGCCTCCGTGCGGCCCGGCCGGCGTGCGCTGCGGGTCGACGTGATCGGCCGCCGGCTCGGCCCGGCCGGTGTGCTGGGCGAATTCCATCGCGCCCACCCCGAGGCCGAACTCGATCTCGTGACCCTCGTCGACACGGACACGGCCGTCGACGCCATCCGGTCCGGCGCGATCGACGCGTCCTTCCGCGCGGTCGCCGTGCCCGGACGGCAGCTCCCCGACGACATCGATACCGTCCGGGCCTTCGACGAGCCGGTCCAGCTGCTCACCGGGCCCGCCCATGAGCTGGCCGGCGCCGCCGCGGTGAGACCCGCCGATCTCGTCGGGCACCGGATCTGGATGCCCGGTCTCGTACCCGGCACCGAGTCGGCCGCGTACTACGCCGATCTCGCCACCGCGTTCGGGCTCACGATCGAGATCACCGGCCCCGGCTTCGGCACCGAGCCGCTGCTGGACACCCTCGCCGGCTCCCCGTCGCTGGCGACCTTCGTCGGCGAGCGGACACGTCTCGTCTGGCCCGCCGAACACGGCCTGCGCCGGATCGCCGTCCGCGATCCGGCACCGGTCTACCCGCACTCACTGGTGTGGCACCGCGACAACCCGCACCCGACGCTCGCCGCGCTCCGCGACCACCTGCGCTCCGGGCGGCCCCGCCGCTCCGGCTCCGGCTCCGGCTCCGGGACCTGGACGCCTGCGTGGACACCGACATGGGCATAGTGGGCAGGACCTTCGCCCGGCCGGGGAGCCGGCCCGCCGCGAGCGCCGATCCGGAGGACTCATGACAGCGTCGGACGCACCGCCCCTCGTCTTCGTGCACGGGACGCGCTTCAGCGCAGGGCAGTGGAGCTCACAACTGGCCGCACTCGGGGAGGAGTTCCGGGCAGCCGCAGTCGACCTGCCGGGCCACGGCGCCCGCTCCGCCGAGCCGTGGAGTCTGGACGCGGCGACGGAGATCATCGCCGGCGCGGTGGACGCGCTCGGCCGGGGGCCGGCCCTGGTCGTCGGGCACTCGCTCGGCGGGTACGCCTCGCTGGAGTTCGCACGGAGGCGCCCGGATCTGCTGCGGGGGCTGGTCCTCGCGGGGGCCAGCGCCTCGACCCGGGGTGCGTGGGCCACGCCGTACCGCTGGGCCGCCGGGCTCGTGCCCCGGCTGCCGGCGGACCGGCTGACCCGGTGGAACGACCGGCTGCTGCGCCGGCTCTACCCGCCCGAGGTGGTCGCGGCGACCATCGGCTCCGGCTACGCCTTCCACACGCTGCCGGCGGCCTGGGGCGACGTGCTGGGCCGCTTCGACGCCGGCGCGATGCGTCATGTGGATGCCCCGGTGCTCATCCTGAACGGCGAGAAGGACACCGTGTTCCGGTCCGGCGAGAGGGAGTTCGCCCGCGCGCACCCGGATGCCCGCGTCGAGCTGGTCCCGCGGGCGAGGCACCTCGCCAACTTCGACGATCCGGACGCCTTCAGCGATGCCGTCCGCCGCTTCGCCCGGCAGCTGCCCGCCCGCGGCTGAGAGTGCCGGGCCCCGGCCGGGCCCGGGTGCGGCACCGTACGGGCCCGAGCCCCAAGGGTCCCGTGCCGTGAGGCGAAAAGTGCCGTCACAGGAAAAG
>NZ_JBHVWF010000226.1:0-8823 GCF_042882365.1 Streptomyces sp. NPDC058221
CTCCAGCACCCTGCGCCGGCCCGACTGCGGGGTGTCCATGAGCGAGTCGTCGCCCAGCGCGAGGAGGTCGAAGGCGACCAGAGCGGCCGGGGTCTGCTCGGCCAGCAGCCGGACCCGGGAATCGGCGGGGTGGATGCGCTCACTGAGCCGGTCGAAGTCGAGCCGGCCCTCGTACGCGATCACGATCTCGCCGTCGACGACACAGCGCGGCGGGAGATTCTCCCGGAGCGCGCCGACCAGCTCGGGGAAGTAGCGGGTCAGCGGCTTTCCGGTGCGGCTCCCGATCACCACCTCGTCGCCGTCCCGGTGCACGATCGCCCGGAAGCCGTCCCATTTGGCCTCGTACTGCATGCCTGGCGGAATCCGTTTCACGGACTTGGCGAGCATTGGCTTCACAGGTGGCATCACCGGGAGGTCCATGACTCGATTGTGAACCGTGCGGCGACCGGAGTCTCCCGATATGCGCCATATGTGCGCCCGGCCTACCGTGGCCGACATGGCAGCAGCGGGCAAAGCGGTGGAGCTGGAAGCGGCCGGACGGCCCGTCCGGCTGTCCAATCCGGACAAGGTCTACTTCCCGGACAAGGGCTACACGAAGAGGGACGTGGCCGAGTACTTCCTGGCCGTGGGCCCCGGGATCCTCCGTGCCCTGCGCAACCGGCCCACCACCCTCCAGCGGTTCGTGGACGGCGTCGAGGGCGAGTTCTTCTACCAGAAGCGGGCCCCGAAGAACCTTCCCGACTGGATCCCCACGGCCGAGATCGCCTTCCCGAGCGGCCGCAGCGCCCGGGAGATGTGCCCCACCGAGGTGGCCGCGGTCATCTGGGCGGCCAACCTCGGCACGCTCACCTTCCACCCGTGGCCGGTGCGGGGCGGGGACACCGAACACCCCGACGAACTGCGCATCGACCTCGACCCGCAGCCCGGCACCGACTACGCGGACGCGGTCCGGGCAGCCGTCGAACTGCGTTCCGTCCTGGAGGAGCACGGGCTGCGCGGCTGGCCCAAGACCTCCGGCGGCCGCGGCATCCATGTCTTCGTCCCCATCGAGGCGCGCTGGACGTTCACCGAGGTCCGCCGGGCGGCCATCGCAGTGGGGCGCGAGCTGGAGAGCCGGATGCCCGACCGGGTGACCACCGCCTGGTGGAAGGAGGAGCGCGGCGAGCGGATCTTCGTCGACTACAACCAGACCGCCCGGGACCGGACGATCGCCTCCGCCTACTCGGTACGGCCCTTCCCGCACGCCCCGGTCTCGGCCCCCCTGCGCTGGGAGGAGATCGAGGATGCCGAACCCCGCGACTTCGACCTCCGGACCATGCCGAAGCGGTACGCGGAACAGGGCGATGTGCACGCGGACATGGACCAGGAGGCCTTCCGGCTCGACGCGCTGCTCGAACTCGCCGACCGCCACGAGGCCGACGGCGGCCCCGGCGACATGCCGTACCCGCCGGAGTACCCGAAGATGCCCGGCGAACCGAAGCGGGTCCAGCCGAGCCGCGCCCGACACGACGAGGACGACGAGACATGAGCGAGCCCGGCCCCGGACCGGCCGCACCCGGACCCGATCCCGCACCACCGCACGGAGCGCACGGCCGGCCGCTGACCCGGGGACAGAAGTGGGCGGCGTACAAGGAGTCGCCCTACTTCCCGGCAACGGTCCTGCTGTTCATCCTCGCGGCCGCCGCCGGGCTCTTCGCCGGCTCCTACACGTACGCGATGGCCAATCCGACCCCGCACAACATCCCGACGGCTGTGGTCAGCCAGCCGGACACCGCCCGCGGCAAGGAGTTCGTCGCCGCGATGGACAAGGCGCTGGACGCCTCCCTGGTCATCCACGTCTTCAAGACCCCCGCCGCGGCGCGTGAGGCGCTGGAGGAGCAGGAGGTCTTCGCGATCGTGCGGTCCGGGAGTGCCGGGGTGTCGCTCGACGTGGCCAGTGCCTCAGGGGCCGCCGTCGCCCAGCTGCTCGGGGAATCGGCGGTCAAGGTGGGGGACACGCTCGACATCAGGGTCTCCGTCACGGACGTCAAACCGCTCCAGAAGGGCGACCCGCGCGGACTCGCGCTCTTCTACATCTCACTCGCCGCCGTGATCATCGGCTTCGTCGGCTCCATCCAGCTGAGCGTGCACGCCAGAAGCCTGATCCCGCTGGAACGGATCGCGTTCACGATCGCCTACTCCCTGCTGGGAGCCTTCTCCATCGCCGCGGTGGTGGACTGGCTGCTGGGCGCCGTCGATCTGCCCTTCGCCGAGTCCTGGCTGATCCTCGCGCTCACCATGTTCACCTCGGGCATGGTCTTCACCATGTTCAACACCCTGATGGGGCGCTGGGCCATGCTCCCGACCTGGGGCCTGATGGTGATTCTCGGGAACCCGTCCTCCGGTGGAGCCGTGTCCTGGCCGCTGCTGCCGTCGCTGCTCGGGCACATCGGCCGCTGGCTGCCGCCCGGCGCCTCCGTCAACGCCCAGCACACCGCCGTCTACTACCAGGGGCATCAGCGGATCTTCCCGTTCCTGGTGCTCGCGGCCTGGTCGCTGGTCTCCATCACCGTCTTCTGGGTGTGGCGCCACCGGCACCCGGGAGGCCGCGACCACATGCCTGAGCATGCGGCCGCGGCCGGCTGAACAGTTCCCGGACGTCCGGGGTTACAGCTCCTTGACCCGGACATCCCGGTAGGAGACCACGTCCGAGGTGCTGTGGACCTGGAGCCCGATGTAACCGGAGGCGTACCGCCGGCCGTCGGTGCCCGGGTCGTCGTCCCGCGGCGGCTCGAAGAGCTGGCCGCCGTTGTTGTCGAACTCATTGAGCAGGACACCGTTGCGGTAGATCGAGTAGTGCTGGTCCACCACCCGGATCTCGTAGTCGTTCCAGGTGCCCTTGGGGGTGACCCCGGCGCCGCTGAGGCCCACCCGGTCGAATCCGTAGACGGAACCCGTCTTGTATATGTCGCCGTCCGGCCGGTCGTTGACCTGGATCTCATGGCCGTACTTGATGGCGACCCACTCCGGATTCGGTTCCTCCGGGTTGTCGTGGACGTTCGGGAAGCGCACGAACACACCGCCGTTGGCGTTGCCCGCGTCCGGGGCGTCGTCCCGCCACTGGAGCTTCAGCGAGAAGTCACCGTACTGCCGGCCCGGGAACCAGAGCATCCCCATGCCGTCCACCGTGGTGGAGCTGGTGATCGAACCCTCCTCCTCGTTCAGCGCGAACTGCCCGCCACCGACCTGCTCCCACTTGGCCAGCGATGCGGCCGTGCCGTCGAAGAGCTTGGTGTAGCCCTCGTCCTGGCCCGGCTTGCCGATCCCCGACTGCTTGGCGGCCTTGTAGATCTTCTTCTGCTCGCGGGCGTCGACCACACCGGCGGTGAAGAGCTGGTCGAGGACCTTGTCGACGTGCTTGAGGAACAGCGCGTGCGACGACCAGTCCTTCTCGTCCTCGATCAGCTCGTTGATCGTGCAGCGGTTGCCGGTGATCCGGTTGGGGACCCCGGTGTCGACGGTGCCCACGATGACGGTGAGCCGCTCGTCGAACTCCGGGCAGTTCGGCGCCGGTACGCCGCCGCTCTGCGCGACGGTGAACGACGTCTTCTTCGCCTCGGAGGTGTTGCCCGCCTTGTCCGTGGCCCGGTGGGCCACGGAGTGGTAGCCGACCCGGTCGACGATGACCGCGTCGGAGTAGGCGAGGAAGGGGCCGCCGTCGAGGGAGTACTCGACCTTGTCCACCCCGCTGTCGGCGTCGGTCGCGGTGACCGACACCGTGGCGCTCGTGAGGTAGGCGCCGTCGGAGTTCTTGTCACCCTCGACCTTCGCGGAGGTCTCCGGCGGCGTCGTGTCCTCGGCCGGCGGCTCGACGACGGTGAACTCCACGGCCTTCTCGGCGGCTGCGTTGCCGGCCTTGTCGGTAGCGCGGTAGCGGACCTTCTGCGCCCCCACCTCGTGCACCATCACGGGACCGGTGTACGGCTGCCAGGCACCGTCCGCACCGACCGCGTACTCGATGGTGTTGACGCCGGATCCGGTGTCGGACGCGGTCACGGTGACCGTCGCCATGCCCAGGTACTGGCCCTGGTCGTCCTTCTCACCGGAGACGGTCGCCGAGGTCTCCGGCGCCGTCGTGTCGTCCGTCGGCGGTGCGGCGACGGTGAACTCCGCCGTCTTCTCGGCGGCTGCGTTGCCCGCCTTGTCGGTGGCGCGGTAGCGGATGGCGTGTGCGCCGACCTCGTCCACGACGACGGGTGCGGTGTACGGCTGCCAGGCGCCGTCGGCCCCGACCGCGTACTCGACGGTGTCGACGCCCGAGCCCTCGTCGGTGGCCGCGAGGGTCACCGTCGCGGAACCGATGTAGGCGCCGTCGGCGTTCTTGTCCCCGTCGACCTTCGCCGAGGTCTCGGGTGCGGTGGTGTCGTCACTGCCGCCTCCGTCGGTCACGGTCAGGATGCCCTGCATCGCCTCGTGCCCCGGCATGGTGCAGTGGTAGAAGTACCGGCCGGGGGTGAGCGTGACCTCCGCGGTCTGCTTGCCGCCCTGGTCGTCGCCCGGGTTGGCCAGCAGATTCAGCGGGACGTCGTTGTTGTACTCCGGGTCCGAGACGCTGAAGGTCAGCGTGTGCGGCATCCCGGTGGTGTTCCCGGACCCCTCACTGTTCTCGAAGACGATGGTCGCCTTGCCGGCCACCGCCGTCTTCGGCGCGGACAGATAGTGGTCGATCGGGTCGCCGGCCGTCCAGGTGAGCACCTGGTCGGCCGCCGCGTCCACCGGGGCCGTCGTACGGCCGTAAGCCGCGGTCGACGTCAGCCCCAGCACCATCAGGAACGACCCCAGCAGCGCGAGCCACAGCCGCGCGGGCCGATACCGCCTTCGGAAGAAGATCGAACGGTGTCTCACTGCACTGCCGCCTTCCTGGCCAGGTCCTTGACGGCCGGGGTCGGTGCGCCGCCCTTGTACGTCACACGCCACAGCGCGGACTTGGAGTCGGAGGTGAAGAAGCCGCGCCCGTAGTCCAGTACGTACAGCGAACCGTCCGGGGCGAACTTCCAGTCCATCAGGTTGCGGATGCCGTCCGCGCCGACCGGGATGATCTCCTTCAGAGACTCGGCGTGTGTGGGCAGACCGCCCTTGCCGACCGTCTTCGGGTCGGTGAGCACGGCGTGCCGCGGCTGGGTGTCGTCGTAGAAGTCGCCGACGAACCACTTGCCGTCCCAGTAGGAGGGCCACTTGTCGGCGCCGGCCTTCGCGTCGTACCGGTAGACCGGGCCGTTCATCGTGGCCTGGCCGCCGCCCTTGAGCCAGGGCAGCAGTTCCTTCTGGTCCTCCACCTTGTAGCTCGGGATGCCGTTCTCGTCGCGCGGGTAGTCCACGCCACCGCCCTGCGGCGAGTACCAGATGTTGTTGGACGTGATCGGCGGCAGGTTCACCAGGCCGTCGTTGTTGGGCGACTCGTTCTTGGGGTGGTCGCAGTCGTACCAGCCGAGCGGCTTGCTCGGATCGGGCAGATTGCGGTCCCGGTAGGGCTGCTTGTTGCCCATGCAGTACGGCCAGCCGCGGTTGCTCGCCTGGGTGATCGCGGCGAACGTGTCGTACTTGGCCGGACCCCAGGTGGTGCTCGGCTCGCCCGCGTCGGGGCCGACCCAGCCCGCGTACAGCGTGTCGGTCGACTTGTCGACCGAGATCCTCGCCGGGTTGCGCACCCCCATCACGTAGATCTCGCCGCGGGTCTTGCCGCCGCCCTCGTCCGTCTCCTTGCCTGTGAAGAGATTGCCCTCGGGCAGGGTGTAGGTGCCGTCGTCCTCGGGGTGGATCCGCAGGATCTTCCCGTTGAGGTTGTTCGTGTTGCCCGCGGTGCGCCTGGCATCGGAGAACGAGACGCCCTTGTAGTTCGGCTCCGGGTTGTTGCCCGAGTAACCGTCGCTGAACTGCGAGGAGTTGTTGTCACCGGCCGCGATGTACAGGTTGCCCTTGGAGTCCCACGCCATGCCGCCGCCCGCGTGGCAGCAGCTGTGGATCTGGACCGGCCAGTGCAGCAGCACCTTCTCGGAGGACAGATCCAGCTTGTTGGTGGCCAGGTCCATCGTGAAGCGGGAGACCTGACGGACCGCCATCTGCTTGTCGCGGTCGATCTTGTCGTGGGGTGTGTAGTGCAGATACACCCAGCCGTTCTTCTCGAAGTCCGGGTCGAGCTCGATGCCGAGCAGCCCCTCCTCGACCTTGACCAGCTCGTCGCCACCGCCCTTGTTGCCGAACACCGTCAGCTCTCCGGCGAGGGTGACCTTCTTGGTCTTCGGGTCGTAGACATGGATCTGGCCAAGACCCTTGCCGACGTTCGGGTCGGCCCAGTCGGTCACGACCGGCACGCTGCTGTCGGTGCCGCCGCGGCCGATGTACAGCACGCGTCCGTCAGGGGCGGTCACCAGTCCGTGCGGTTCACCGATCTGGTCGTTCTTGCCGGGCTGGTTGGGCTGGGTGACGCGCTCCGCCTTGTAGTTGGAGGTGATCGTCGCCTTGCAGTCGGCCTGCGAGATCCGGGTCGTCCAGTCGAGGGCGCCACGCAGGTGGTCACGGAAGTCGGCCTCCGCGAAGCTGTCGACCGTACCGCCCATCGCGGTGTAGAAGGACCGTCCGCCGTCGTAGTCACGGCACCAGGAGACCGGGTGGTCCCAGCCGTTGGCGCTCGCCCCCGGCTTGTAGGTGATCTCCCGCACGCGCGCCACCGTGTGCACGTCGCCGGACGGATTCTCCGTCCAGTTCAGCCACGTGTCGGGACGCTTCCACTCCAGCGGGAGGTTCTTGGTGGCCGGGTGCTGCCGGTCACCGATCTCCACCGTCGCACGCTGCACGGAGGTGGGGCTGTCGGCGGCCGGACGGGCACCGACCAGACCGGTGAACCAGTCCGAGTACGGCTCGGTGCGCGCCGCGTCATGGATGCCGAGGAAGCCGCCGCCGGCCTCCATGTACGCCTCGAGACCGGCCTCCTGCTCCGGATCCAGAACGTCTCCACCGCCCGTCAGGAAGACGACGGCGTTGTACGTGCCGAGCTTCTTGCCGTTGGTGAAGACGGCCGGGTCGTCACTGGCCACGGTCTTGAACCGGCCCGACTCCGGCCCGGTGAGCCCGATCTTCTCGATCGCCGCGATGCCGGCGTCGACCGTCGGGGACTCCTCGGACGCGGAGGCATGGAAGACCAGAACCTTCACGTTGGCGCCGCCGGGCGGCGACGGCAGGGACAACGTTGTCGCCAAGGACTCCTGCGGTCCGGGATACGGCCTGGCACTGGCGGCATTGCCGCCGAGCAGGGATGCGGTCAGTGCGCCGGCCGCTACGGCCGCCGCAAGTCCGCGTCGCGATCTGGACCTGTGATGTGGTGTGCGCTGCATGTGGTCACCCACCCCTCTTTGGTCACTGCAACAGCGCATGAAGCTAGACCTCTTTTCGCGACTCGCCAATAGCTATGGCAGCAATGAAACGAACTTTGTCCTTAGTGTGGATAAACGAAGATCCCCGGGCTACGGTATGGCCCGTCCCCGAGGCCTCCCGTGTCCGTCGGCGTCGACCACCCTGACCTGCGTACCTCCGCGCCGCGTGCCGTAGTTGTCTTGGCTTTCTCCGCAACACCCGTCTGAAAGTGGGGAGTTCGACATGGATCGCAGGAGCTTCAACCGGCGGATTCTGATGGGCGGCGGGGTGGCGGCCGCGGCCGGCGTGACATCGTTGTCCCTCGGCGCGATCGAGGCCACATCGGCCGAGAACCCGCCCCGGACGGCGCCGGCGGGGGGTGTGGTCCGCCATCTCAAGATGTACGCGGAGAAGTTGGCGGATGGTCAGATGGGGTACGGCTTCGAGAAGGGGAAGGCCTCCATCCCGGGCCCGCTCATCGAGATCAACGAGGGCGACACCCTGCACATCGAGTTCGAGAACACGATGGATGTGGCGGCCAGTCTCCACGCGCACGGCGTCGACTACGACATCGCGAGCGACGGCACGCGGATGAACAAGAGCATCGTCGAACCCGGCGCGACCCGTACGTACACCTGGCGCACCCATGCCCCGGGCCGGCGCAAGGACGGCACCTGGCAGGCGGGCAGCGCGGGTTACTGGCACTACCACGACCACGTCGTCGGCACCGACCACGGCACCGGCGGTATCCGCAAGGGGCTCTACGGGCCGGTGATCGTCCGGCGTGAGGGCGACATCCTGCCGGACAAGACGATCACGATCGTCTTCAACGACATGCTGATCAACAACAAGCCCGCCGACAAGAGCCCCGACTTCGAGACCACGGTGGGGGACCGGCTCGAAGTCGTCATGATCACGCACGGCGAGTATTACCACACCTTCCATGTCCACGGTCACCGTTGGGCCGACAACCGAACGGGCCTGCTCACCGGCCCCGAGGATCCGACCCGGGTCATCGACACGAAGATCGTCGGGCCGGCTGACTCCTTCGGCTTCCAGGTCATCGCCGGTGAACACGTGGGCGCGGGCGCGTGGATGTACCACTGCCATGTGCAGAGCCATTCCGACATGGGCATGGCCGGCATGCTGCTGGTCGCCAAGGCCGACGGGACGGTGCCGGGACACGAGGCGCACGCGATGTCGTCGCACGCCACGAAGTCCCCGGACGCGAAGAAGCCGGACGAGAAGAAGCCGGATGCCAAGACGCCGGACAAGGGTGCGGCGCACGAGGGGCACCAGGCCGTGTCGTGACGTACGGCATCCGGGAGTCAGCCGGTCCCATGGAGTGGCGCCGTACCCAAGCGCGCACACCACCGCTGAACGGGGTGTCCGTCAACGGGGAACGGGCCGCCCGCCCGGGTCACGACCCAGGCG
>NZ_JBHVWF010000227.1:0-8816 GCF_042882365.1 Streptomyces sp. NPDC058221
GCGGTTTGTGTGTTGGTGGCGCGGCTGGTTTTTTTGGACAAAAACTGGCTGATGGCGGGGGGGGGTGGGCCCGGGGCCGGGGGGGGGGGGCGGGGCACCACGTCTTTGCCGTCTGTGATGCCTGTCGCTTCCGTCCGGAAAGCATCGAAACGATTCCGACTTCTCAGCCAATTGCCGCATCCTTGACGTATTGCTCGATGGTCGGGTCGGAGAGTCGGAAAGAGGCGTCAAGGATGAGTTCTGCACCGGTGTCCGCGCACGGCTTCGTCGGCGTGCGCGGACGTGGCTACCGTCCGGAGCAGGTGGACCGCGCGGTGGCCGAGCTGTCGGCCGAGCGGGACGGGGCCCGGGAACAGGTGGCCCGGCTGACGGCGCTGGCGGAGGAGCTGGTCGCCGAGTCGGCCCGGCTGGACGAGGTCGTCGCCGCGTTGCCGCCGCAGGACTACGCGACGCTGGGGGAGCGGGCGCAGCAGATCCTGGCGCTCGCCGAGGGTGAGGCGGAGACGGTACGGGGTGCGGCGCTGGAGGAGTCCCAGTCCTTGCGGGACGCGGTGGCCGAGGCGGCGCGGGCCGTGCGGGAGTCGGCCCGGGCCGACGCGGAGGCGATGCGGGCGGCGGCGGTGGACCGGGCCGAGCAGCTGCTGAGCGCGGCCGAGGGCTCGGCCGGTGAGGCGCTGGCCGCGGCCCGGCTGGAGGCAGCGGCGGCGCGTGAGGAGGCGGAGGCCGCGATGGAGGCGACCCGCAGCCGTACGGCGAGCGTGCTGGCACACCAGGAGCAGGAGCACGCCGAGCGGTGGAAGGCCACCGAGGAGGAGGTCGCGGCGGCCGAGTCGGCGCAGTCCGCGGAGCACATGGAGCTCACCGAGCGGGCGGAGGCCGCGCTGGCCGGGGCGCGCCGGGAGCTGGCCGAGACGGAGGAGGCCGCACGGCACGGCCAGGAGGACGCCGAGGCGCGGGGTGCGGAGCTGGTCTCCGCCGCCCGGGCGCGCGAGGAGCGGGTGGTGCGGGAGACGGAGCGGATCCTGCGGGAGCACGAGGAGGGCCGCGAGGAACTGCATGCGCACATGTCGCACGTGCGCAATTCGCTGGCAGCGCTCACGGGGCGTACGGGGGCCTCGGAGGGCTGAGGGTCGTCCGCCCTTGCGAGCGGCGAGCGGCGGGCCCCGGTGCGGGTGTGGCCGGCGTCAGGGGCGTGGCCAGGGGCGTTTGGAGAGCTGCTCGATGCCGCTGTTGAAGCGCTTGAGGTAGCCGGCGAAGGCGGCTATGTCCTCGTCCGGCCAGTCGTTCATGATCTGTTCCAGGGAGCGCACGACGCGTTCGCGCTCCTTGTCGAGGAGCGCGGCGCCCCGGTCGGTGATGCGGAATTTGCGGGCCATGCCGCCCTCGGGGTCGGCGATGCGTTCGGCGAGTCCGGCGCGTGTCGCCGCGGCGGTCTGGCGGTTGAGGGTGGAGGCGTCCAGGCCGAAGGCCTCGCTCAGTTCGCCGTTGGACATGGGGCCCTGGACCCTGATGCGGCTCAGCAGGATGTAGGCGCTGCGCTCCATGAGGGCGTATTTGTGCCGTCCGCCGCCGTGACAGGCGAGGTCGTGACGCCCGAGCAGCATCTGCTCGTACTCCACTCGGTCCGTGGGCCTGACCATGTCTGCGGCCTCCTGCGGCTGCGCCGGGATCGAATTTCGCGCGTCGGGTTCTGGACGCCGGGTCATGCTCTCATGTTGCGTGCATGTGACACATGGTGTGTATGACACATTGGACATGTACGATGCACATCGCTATCCCGGTGAACGAGACAACCAACCCCTAGGAGTTCCTTCTCATGGATGCGCCCCAGCCGACAGCCAGATCCGGCGGCGTGGTCGCCACGCTGGCCTTCGCCGGCACCGTGGCGGCGGTCATGCAGACCCTGGTCACCCCGCTCATCGCGGAGCTGCCGAAGCTCCTCAACACGACGTCCTCGAACGCCACTTGGGTGATCACCGCCACCCTGCTGGTCTCGGCGGTGTGTGTGCCGGTCTCCGGACGGCTGGGCGACCTGCTGGGCAAGCGCCGGATGCTGCTCGTGTGCGCGGTGCCGCTGTTCGCCGGCTCGGTGGTCTGCGCGCTCTCGTCCACCGTCGTCCCCATGATCGTCGGACGTGGTCTGCAGGGCATGGGCATGGGCATGGTTCCGCTCGGCATCGCGCTGCTGCGTGACGTGGTGCCGAAGGAGAAGCTGAGCTCCTCCATCGCGCTGGTCAGCGCCTCCCTCGGGATCGGCGGCGCCCTCGGCCTGCCGATCGCCTCGGCGGTCGCCCAGTACGCGAACTGGCGGGTGCTGTTCTGGGGCTCCGCCGTGCTGGCCCTCACCATCTTCGCGCTGGTCT
Organism: Streptomyces sp. NPDC058221; assembly: GCF_042882365.1. NCBI lineage: Bacteria > Bacillati > Actinomycetota > Actinomycetes > Kitasatosporales > Streptomycetaceae > Streptomyces > Streptomyces sp. NPDC058221. The sequence goes on from NZ_JBHVWF010000227.1 coordinate 2,364, forward strand.
GGTTCCTGATCCCGGCCGTCCCCGCCGCCGCCAAGGGGCAGCGTTTCGACATGCCCGGAGCCCTCGGCCTGGCCGTGGGCCTGGTCTGCCTGCTCCTCGCCGTCTCCAAGGGTGCCGAGTGGGGCTGGGGCTCCCCGACGACGGTCGGTCTGTTCGTCGCCGCCGTCGTGGTGCTCATCGGATGGGGATTCTGGGAGCTGCGTACCCGGGACCCGCTGGTCGACCTGCGCACCACGGCCCGCCCCCGGGTGCTCATCACCAACCTCGCGTCGCTCTTCGTCGGCTTCGGCATGTACGCCGGCATGCTGATCGCGCCGCAGTTGCTGCAGTTCCCCGAGGCCACCGGCTACGGCCTGGGCCAGTCGATGCTCCAGGCGGGCCTGTGGATGGCCCCCGGCGGCATCATGATGATGATCGTCTCGCCGTTCGGCGGGAAGCTCACCGACGCCCGCGGCCCCAAGTTCACGCTGATCAGCGGTGTGCTGGTCATCGCCGCCGCTTACGGGCTCGGCATGCTCCTGATGGGCACCGCCTGGGGCCTGATGCTGTTCCTCATGGTCAGCAGCGGCGGTGTCGGCCTCGCCTACGGTGCGATGCCCGCCCTGATCATGAGCGCGGTCCCGGCCTCCGAGACCGCCGCCGCCAACGCGTTCAACACCCTCATGCGCGCGCTGGGAACCTCGATCGGTGCCGCCGTGATCGGTGCGGTCCTCTCGCAGATGACCACGGAGACGGCCGGCTTCAGCCTCACCTCCGAGGCCGGGTTCCGTACCGGCCTGATGTTCGGCTGCGGTGTCGCCGTCATCGCCGTGGTGATCTCGTCGTTCATCCCGGCCGTACGCGGATCCGCCGCCCCCGGCGGGAAGACCGAGGTGGACGCCTCGCCCGAGGTGGCCGCGGTCAAGGCCTGACCCCGGCCCACTTCGCGTACGGCGACTGCCCGGCTCGGTCCCCGCGCAAGGGCCCCGAGCCGGGCAGTCCGGCGTCGGTGCCCGTGTTCAGCCGTCCGCTCCGCCGGCCGCCGCAGCGCTGCCGGGCTCCTCGGCGAGGATCGGGAAGCGGCGCGGGGCCACGAAGACCAGGACCAGCAGGGCGACGGCGGCGGCCGCGGCCGCTCCGAGGTAGACCCGGTCGACGGCCGCGTCGACGGCCCTGCGCAGATAGTCCGTCGCCGCCGCGCTCAGCGCACCCGGATCGTCCAGCGCGTGCGAGACGGAGTCGAGGTCGCCGGAGAGGCCGGGGACGGGTGCGGCGGCGAGCCGGGAGGCGAGGACCCCGTTGGCGACGGCCCCGAAGAGCGCTGCACCGATGCTCTGGCCCAGCTGCCGGCAGAAGAGCACGGACGCCGTCGTCGTACCGCGTTCGGACCAGCCGACGGTCGACTGGACGCCGACGATCAGCGGGAGCTGGAAGAGCCCGAGCGCGGCGCCGAGCAGCAGCATGATCAGCGCCGGCTGCCAGGCCTGCCCGGGGTAGGGCAGTAGCGGGAAGGCGAGCAGGACCAGCAGCGCGCCCGACATGCCGGTGATCGCGGTGCGGCGGAAGCCGATGCGGTTGTAGACCCGGTTGGAGAGCGCCGCAGCCACCGGCCAGCTCAGCGTCATCACCGAGAGCACGAAACCGGCGGCGATCGGCCCGAGGCCCAGCACCGACTGTGCGTACGTCGGCAGGAAGACCGTCGGCGCGACCATCAGCAGACCCATCGCGCCCAGGGCCAGATTGACCGAGGCGATGGTGCGCCGCCGCCACACCCAGCCGGGGATGACCGGCTCCGCGGCGCGCCGTTCGATGAACACGGTCAGCGCGGCGAGTACGGCGGTCGCCCCCAGCATGCCGAGCGAGGGGGCCGACAGCCAGGGCCAGGCGACCCCGCCCTGGACGAGAGCGGTCAGCAGCAGGGCGCCGGTCGCGAAGACGGCGAGGGAGCCCGCCCAGTCGATCCGGGGGCGCGGCGCACCGGCCGCGCGGCGGACCCGGGACGGCTCGTGGAGGTGCCGGGCGACGAGCCAGAGGGCCACCGCCCCGATCGGCAGGTTGATCAGGAAGATCCAGCGCCAGTCCGCGTACACCGCGAACAGCCCGCCGAGCACCGGCCCGGCGACCGCCGACGTGGCCCAGACGGTGGACAGCCTGGCCTGGATCTTCGGACGTTCCTTGAGCGGGTAGAGGTCGGCCGCGACGGTCTGGACGGTCCCCTGGAGGGCGCCGCCGCCGATCCCCTGCACGACGCGGAAGGCGATCAGCGCGGCCATGTTCCAGGCGGCGGCGCAGAGCACCGAGCCGAACAGGAACAGGATCACGCCGGCGATCAGGACCGGCTTGCGGCCGAAGGTGTCGGAGAGCTTCCCGTACACCGGCAGGGTGACGGTCACGGCCAGCAGATAGCCGGAGAAGAGCCAGGAGAAGACGGAGAACCCGCCGAGGTCGCCGACGATCTGCGGGATCGCGGTGGAGACGATGGTGCCGTCGATGGCGGACAGCGCCATGCACAGCATCAGGGCCGCGACGACGGGGCCGCGCCCGCGGGGTTTCGCGGGGGAGGGGGCGGGGCCGAATCCCGACCCCGATATCGCTTCCGTACCGCCGCTCGCGCCGCTCACCAGGATCCCTTCCCCATGCACGTAATTTCCGACACTGTCTCACCTGCGGCTCCCCGGGGGCAGAGGGCAACGGTGCGGTGTGCGAGGGCCGGCGCCCTCCACCCGATCGCGTGCACCCTTGGGCCCAGTCCCTGACGGACTCCTCCACCCCGGGGCCGAGACCCCTAGGGGTGGCTCCCTACTTCCGCCCAGGGAGCGTTCCTCCCGGCGGAGGACGTGGCCGGCCGGTCCCCTCCGTAGCGTTTGTTCAGGCACCGCGATTGCGGGTGACCGCAGGGGGCGGGGTGGGGAAAACCCCACCCGAAGACTGCGCTGGGCACCAGCGCGCCGGACCCCCTCCAGCCAGCAGACTTCAGAGCAGACAGCGACAACTCGACGCTGACCGACATAGGAGAGAAACCGTGACAACGGCTGTAACCATTCCCAGGCACGGGGGCACTGGAGGGCGTACGGCCGTCGCTGCGCGAGCGCGGCAGGTCGTCAAGGCGTACGGGACGGGGGAGACCCGGGTCGTCGCGCTCGACCATGTCGATGTGGACATCGCACGCGGGCAGTTCACGGCCATCATGGGCCCGTCCGGCTCCGGCAAGTCGACGCTGATGCACTGCCTGGCCGGTCTGGACACCGTGACCTCCGGTCAGATCCACCTCGCCGAGACCGAGATCACCGGCCTCAAGGACAAGAAGCTCACCCAGCTCCGCCGCGACCGCATCGGCTTCATCTTCCAGGCGTTCAACCTCCTGCCGACGCTCAACGCGCTGGAGAACATCACGCTGCCGATGGACATCGCGGGCCGCAAGCCGGATGCCGTCTGGCTGCGGCAGGTCGTGGAGACCGTCGGCCTCGCCGAGCGGCTCAAGCACCGGCCGACCGAGCTCTCCGGCGGCCAGCAGCAGCGCGTCGCGGTGGCGCGGGCGCTCGCCGCCCAGCCGGAGATCATCTTCGGTGACGAGCCGACCGGGAACCTGGACTCGCGGGCCGGCGCCGAGGTGCTCTCCTTCCTGCGCAGGTCCGTGGACGAGCTGGGCCAGACCATCGTCATGGTCACCCACGACCCGGTCGCCGCCTCCTACGCGGACCGGGTGCTGTACCTCGCGGACGGGCGCATCGTCGACGAGATGCTCAACCCGACCGCCGACCAGGTGCTGGACCGGATGAAGGACTTCGACGCACGCGGGCGGACGTCATGACCGTCTGGAAGACCTCGATGCGCAACTTCTTCGCGCACAAGGGGCGAATGGCGCTCTCCGCCGTCGCCGTCCTGCTGTCGGTGGCGTTCGTGTGCGGCACGCTCGTCTTCACCGACACGATGAACACCACGTTCGACAAGCTCTTCGCGGCGACGTCGGCCGATGTCACCGTCAGTCCGAAGTCCGCCAAGGTCGACGAGAACCCCGAGAACGGCAAGCCCGATTCGCTGCCGGCCTCCGTCGTCGCGCAGGTCGAGAAGGCCGACGGGGTGAAGAAGGCCGAGGGTGCCGTCTCCAGCATGGCCGTCACGGTCGTCGACAGCCACAACACGAACATGGGCTCCGACGGGGGCGCACCCACGCTGGCCGGCAACTGGACGCAGAACGACCTGCGTTCCATGGAGATCACCTCCGGCCACGCCCCGCGCGGCCCGACCGAGGTCATGGTCGACGCCGACACCGCGGACAAGCACCACCTGAAGATCGGTGACGAGCTGCGCACCATCGCGGTCACCGGTGACGTCAGGGCGCACATCAGCGGCATCGCCGCCTTCAAGGTCACCAACCCCGGCGCGGCCATCGTCTACCTCGACACGGCCACCGCCCAGCAGAAGCTCATCGGCAGCTCCGACGCCTTCACCCAGATCTCCATCACCGCCGAACCCGGCGTCAGTGACACGCAGTTGAAGCAGAACGTCACCGCGGCGCTGGACGGCGGGGCCGCGTACAAGGTGCAGACGCAGAAGGAGGCCGCGGACGCCAACCAGGACTCCATGGGCGACTTCCTCGACGTGATGAAGTACGCGATGCTCGGCTTCGCCGGGATCGCCTTCCTCGTCGGCATCTTCCTGATCGTCAACACCTTCTCGATGCTGGTCGCCCAGCGCACCCGCGAGATCGGCCTGATGCGGGCCATCGGCTCCAGCCGCAAGCAGGTCAACCGGTCCGTGCTGCTGGAGGCGGTGCTCCTCGGCATCGTCGGATCCGTCCTCGGTGTCGCCGCGGGGGTCGGCCTCGCCGTCGGGCTGATGAAGGTCATGGGCGCCGTCGGCATGGAGCTGTCCACCGACGACCTCACCATCGCCTGGACGACCCCGGTCATCGGGCTCGCGCTCGGCATCATCGTGACCGTGTTCGCCGCGTACATCCCGGCCCGCCGGGCCGGCAAGGTCTCCCCGATGGCCGCCCTGCGCGACTCCGGGAGCCCGGCGGACGCCAAGTCCGGCTGGATCAGGGCCTCCATCGGCCTGGTCCTCACCGGAGCGGGTGCGGCGGCGCTGTGGGCGACCACGCAGGCCGACAAGTCGAGCGACGGCTCGCTCTACCTCGGCCTGGGCGTGGTCCTCACCCTCATCGGCTTCATCGTGATCGGCCCGCTGCTCGCCGGTGTCGTCGTACGGGCGCTCAGCGTCGTCGTCCTCAGGTTCTTCGGCCCGGTCGGCCGGCTGGCGGAGCGCAACGCACTGCGCAACCCGCGACGGACCGGGGCGACCGGCGCCGCGCTGATGATCGGCCTCGCGCTGGTGGCCTGCCTCTCGGTGGTGGGCTCCTCCATGGTCGCCTCGGCCACCGACGAGCTGGACAAGTCGGTGGGCGCGGACTTCATCGTGCAGTCGTCCACCGGTCAGCTGATCGTGCCGCAGGCCGCGAAGGCACTGGAGACCGCACCCGGCATCGACCACGTCACGAACTACAAGATCCTCGGCGCGAAGCTCACCAACCCCGACGGGTCGACGACGGACGAGGACGTCACCGCCGCCGACCCGACGTACCCGCAGGACCTGCGGCGCGAGGCCGTCGCCGGTGACCTGCCCGCGGCATACGGCAAGAACGCGATGTCCGTCGGGGAGAAGTACGCCACCGCGCACGGGATCAAGGTCGGCGACACGATCACCGTCGGGTTCAAGGCGGGCGAGCCGGCGAAGCTGAAGGTCGCCGCGATCACCTCGGACGACACGAACGTGGACCAGGGCGCCATGTACCTGAACACCACGACGGCCGAGCGTTACGTCCCCGCCGACAAGATGCCCAAGAACATGATCATGTTCGCCACGGCGCAGGACGGCAAGGAGAAGGAGGCCTACGCCTCCCTCAAGAGCTCGCTCGCCGAGTACCCGCAGTACAAGGTGCAGAACCAGGCCGACTTCAAGCAGGACCTGAAGGACCAGATCGGCCAGCTGCTGAACATCGTGTACGGCCTGCTCGCCCTGGCGATCATCGTCGCGGTGCTCGGTGTGGTGAACACCCTGGCCCTGTCCGTCGTCGAGCGGACCCGCGAGATCGGCCTGATGCGCGCCATCGGCCTCTCCCGCCGCCAGCTGCGCCGGATGATCCGGCTGGAGTCCGTCGTCATCGCACTGTTCGGCGCCCTGCTCGGCCTCGGCCTGGGCATGGGCTGGGGCACCTCGGCCCAGAAGCTGCTGGCCCTGGAGGGTCTCGGCGTCCTGGAGATCCCGTGGCCGACCATCATCGGCGTCTTCGTCGCCTCGGCCTTCGTCGGACTCTTCGCGGCCCTGGTCCCGGCCTTCCGGGCGGGACGGATGAACGTCCTGAACGCCATCGCCACGGACGGGTGAGACGGCGGCCGACGTAGACTCACGGGTCCGGCCCCGGGCGTTCCTCCAAACGCCCGGGGCCGGACCCGTGTGCCCGCGGGGTACCGG